>DASYZD010000255.1:0-12921 GCA_035946655.1 Allostellaceae bacterium
GATGATTACCCGGTCATGTCGGTCGGCGAATTACCGCATAATTTCGCTCTGTCGGCGGCCGAATTGCGCAGCCTCATCGACCGTACCCGCTTTGCCATCTCGACCGAGGAAACCCGCTATTACCTGAACGGGATTTACCTGCACGCGACCAAGAACAACGAAGTGCCGGTGGTGCGGGCGGTGGCGACGGATGGGCACCGCCTGGCGCGGGTCGAAATGACCGCGCCCGAGGGCGCCGCCGGCATGCCGGGCGTCATCGTCCCGCGCAAGACCGTGCTGGAATTGCGCAAACTGGTCGAGGAGGGCGCGGCCGAGGACGAAGTCCAGATCGCGCTCGGCGACACCAAGATCCGCTGTGCGATCGGCGAAGCGGCGCTGACCTCGAAGCTGATCGACGGCACCTTCCCCGATTACGACCGGGTAATCCCGGCCAACAACGACAAAATCCTCGAGGTCGATTGCAAGACCTTCGCCGAGGCCGTCGACCGGGTATCGACGATCTCGACCGAGCGCAGCCGCGCCGTCAAGCTGGCAATCGAGAAGGGCGGCCTCGTCGTGTCGGCGACTAGCCCCGAAAACGGCACCGCGGTCGAAGAACTCGAAGTGCGTTATGAGAGTAGCCCGATCGAGATCGGCTTCAACTCGCGCTACCTCCTCGACATCACCGAACAGATCGCCGGCGAATACGTCCAGTTCCAGATGTCCGACGCCGGCTCGCCGACGATCGTGCGCGACGGCGCCGATGCGAGCGCCCTTTATGTGCTGATGCCGATGCGCGTGTGACCGGCAAGCGACCGTTCGGGCCAGTGGATTCACTGGAAATTCCGGCCTCTCGCCCCATATGACAGCCATGCTTACCGCGGCGCATGAAGAATGCCGGAGTGCCGGCATCGCGGGTCTGGCGCCGCGCGCCGGGCGGCTCGGCGTAACCCGGCTCGTCCTCCCCGATTTCCGCAATTACCGCTCGGCCCGGGTCGATCTCGACCCCGAAACCGCCCCCGGGCCGGTGGTGCTGACCGGGCCCAACGGCGCCGGCAAAACCAACCTCCTTGAAGCGATGTCGTTTCTGTCTCCCGGCCGCGGCCTGCGCAACGCCAGGCTGAGCGACATCGACCGGCGCGACGCCGGTGCGACGGGGTCGGGCGAGGCGTCCGCGGCGGGCTGGGCGGTCGCCGCGACGGTCGCGACCCGGCGTGGGCCGGTTGCCATCGGCACCGGCCGCATCGGGGCCGAGGGCGAACGCCGCACGGTCCGCATCGACGGCGAACCGGCCAAGAGCCAGGCCGCGCTCGGCGAGCGCCTCGGGGTGTTGTGGCTGACGCCACAGATGGACCGGCTGTTCATCGAGGGGCCGAATGGGCGGCGGCGCCTCCTCGACCGGCTGGTGCTCGGGCTAGACCCGGCCCATGCGGCGCGGGTCGCGCGCTATGAGCAGGCGCTGCGCGAACGCTCGCGGCTGTTGCGCGACGGGTCGGATGACCCGGCGTGGTTCGGCGCGCTCGAAGAAATCATGGCGGCCGAAGGGGTCGCGGTCGCGGCGGCGCGACGCGACGCTGTCGAGCGGCTCGATCGGGTTTGCGCAGCGGCGCAGGGCGGCTTTCCGCGCGCCCGGCTCAGCCTCATCGGCACGCTCGAAGCTTGGCTCGACACGATGCCGGCGCTCGCCGCCGAGGAGCGCTTCAGGACCGCGCTTGCCGCGAGGCGCGCCACGGAAGCATTGTCCGGCGGCGCCGGGATCGGGCCGCATCGCTCCGATCTTGGCGTCTTTCACGCCGAGAAAGGCATTGCCGCCGAGGCGGCCTCGAGCGGCGAACAGAAGGCGCTGTTGATCGCGATCGTGCTCGCCCAGGCGCAGCTGCAGCGCGCCGAGCGCGGTGAGCCGCCGCTCCTCCTCCTCGACGAAGTTGCCGCGCATCTCGATGCCGCGAGGCGCGCCGCGCTGTTCGAGGCCTTGGCCGGGCTCGAAAGCCAGGCCTGGATCACCGGCACCGATGCGGCGCTCTTTGCCCCGTTGCGCGGCGTTGCCCGCTTTCTGACGGTGAGCGACGGCGCCCTCTCCCCAACCATCTTCTGAGCGAGAAGCAAATCCGATCTATGGCAAACCCACCCGCTTCCGAACAGCTCCCGCTGCCGATTGCGCCGGCGCAGGACATCCCCGAGGAGACCGCTCGCGCCTACGACGAGACTTCGATCAAGGTGCTGCACGGCCTCGACCCGGTCAGGAAGCGGCCGGGCATGTATATCGGCGACACCGACGACGGCTCGGGCCTGCATCACATGATCTACGAGGTCGTCGACAACGCGATCGACGAGGCGCTCGAAGGCTATTGCGACACCGTCACCGTCACCCTCAACGCCGATGGATCCTGCACCGTCACCGATAACGGCCGCGGCATCCCGGTCGGCATCATGGAGGAGGAGGGAGTGTCGGCCGCCGAAGTCATCATGACCCAGCTCCATGCCGGCGGGAAGTTCGACCAGAACTCCTACAAGGTCTCCGGCGGCTTGCACGGGGTCGGCGTGTCGGTCGTCAATGCGCTCTCCGAGCGGCTCGAATTGCGGATTTTTCGCGACGGCTCGGAATGGTTTATGCGCTTTCACGACGGCGTTCCCGAGGCGCCCCTCGCCGAATTGGGGACAGCGCCGCCGTGGCCCGTGGGATCAGGGCGCGAGGGGCTGGCGACCGGGGCCGAGATCACCTTTCTGCCGAGCCCGATGACCTTTACCAAGCTCGAATTCGATTTTGCGACGCTTGAGCATCGGCTGCGCGAATTGGCCTTCCTCAACAGCGGCGTCACCCTCGTCCTCACCGATCTGCGCGAGGCCGAGCCGAAAATCGCCACCTTTCACTACGATGGCGGGCTCGAAGCCTTCGTCCAATATCTCGACCGCTCGAAGCAGGCGCTGCATGCGCCGCCACTCGCGATCCGCGGCGAGCGCGACGGCATCATCCTCGAAATCGCGATGGAATGGACCGATTCCTACCACGAGACGATGCTGTGCTTTACCAACAACATCCCGCAGCGTGACGGCGGGACGCATCTGGCCGGTTTCCGCGCGGCCTTGACCCGCACCGTCAACGCCTATGCCACCGACAGCGGCATTGCGAAGAAGGAAAAGGTGGCGTTAGTTGGCGAGGACATGCGGGAAGGCTTGACCTGCATCCTCTCGGCGAAGCTGCCCGACCCCAAATTTTCGTCGCAAACCAAGGACAAGCTGGTGTCTTCCGAGGTGCGGCCGGTGATCGAGGGCATCGTCGGCGACAAGCTCCAGCAATGGTTCGAGGAACACCCCGCCGACGCTCGGAAGATCATTGGCAAGGTGGTCGAGGCCGCCGCCGCGCGCGAGGCGGCGCGGAAGGCGCGCGATCTCACCCGCCGCAAGAGCGCCTTCGACATCTCCAACCTGCCGGGAAAACTCGCCGACTGCCAGGAGCGCGATCCGGCGAAGAGCGAACTCTTCATCGTCGAGGGCGACAGCGCCGGGGGTTCGGCCAAGCAAGGCCGCAACCGCGCCTTCCAGGCGATCCTGCCCTTGAAAGGCAAGATCCTCAATGTCGAGCGCGCCCGCTTTGACAAGATGCTCGGCTCGGCCGAGATCGGGACCCTCATTCAGGCGCTCGGCACCGGCATCGGCAGCGAGGATTTCGAGGCCGACAAGGCGCGCTATCACCGCATCATCATCATGACCGACGCCGATGTCGACGGCAGCCACATCCGCACCCTCCTGTTGACGTTCTTCTTCCGCCAGATGCGGCAACTGATCGAGAAGGGCTATCTCTACATCGCCCAGCCGCCGCTCTACCGGCTGCAGCGCGGCAATGCCAAGCCTGTGTATCTGAAGGACGACGGCGCGCTCGAAGTCTATTGCATCGACGCTGCGCTCAGGGACGCGGTCTTCACCCAGCATGATGGCGGCCAGCGCGCCGCCAATGATTTGCGCGACCTCCTGGAGCAGGCGCGCGTCCAGCGCCGCTGGCTGCAGCTGCTTGGCGCCAAGGTCGGCAGTCTCGAAGTTGTCGAGCAGGCCGCGATCGCCGGCGCGCTCGCCGCCGGGATCCTCGCCGATCCCAACCGCGCGATCGAGATGGCGCACCGCACCGCCGAGCGGCTCAACATTCTGCCCGATGGCTCGAGCGGCGGGGCGGACGGGCAGTGGCAGGGCGAGGTCATCGCCGGCCCCGGCGACCAGAGGGGCCTGGTTTTCAGCCGCACCCGCCAGGGCGTCGGCGAGCGCCGGCTGATCGACGCGGCATTGCTCCGATCGAGCGAGGCGCGCCGGCTCGACGCCGACACTGCCGCGCTGCGCGAGGTCTACGACCGGCCCGGCAGGCTCGTCGCCCGCGACAAGGAATACCCGATCCCCGGCCCCTCGGCGCTCGTTGAGGCGGTGATGGAAACCGGCCGCCGCGGGATCGAGGTCAATCGCTACAAGGGCCTGGGTGAAATGAACCCCGACCAGCTCTGGGAAACCACGCTCGACCCCGAGGCGCGCTCGCTCCTCCAGGTCCGGGTCAGCCACGAGGGCGACGCCGAAGAAACCTTCTCGACCCTGATGGGCGACCTCGTCGAACCCCGCCGCGACTTCATCCAAGCCAACGCGCTCAGCGTCGCGAATTTGGATGTGTGAGCAACCGCGTTTCGAGCGTGCCTTCCCGCTGAGGATTGAGGACGGGCAGAGCAGAGCGAAGCCCATGCTTCTCGGACTATGCCGCTGCTTCCCCCGACACATCAATGAGGGTCTCCTCGCCGGTTTTCCAACGGATTTGCAAGGTGAACGGCCCTCTTCCCGGCGCGACCGCCGCAACGCGAGGCAATGCTTTCCGCGGCATCCTCATTCTCTTCCGGTCAGTTCGACCCATCTGAGGGCGAGCATCTCGCGCGTCATCGGCTCGGCGATCTGGCGGCGTCGGGCGGTTCCGGCGATGACGTTCAGATCGGTGATGCGCACCACGACCTGGAAATCCATACCGACGCGGCTCACGCGTAGCGGAATGCGACGTCGTCGAGATCGATCGCGGGAAGCTCGTCCTTCTCGGTCCAGTAATCCTGGGAGTGCTGCCATTCGGGCTTGTCGCCTCGTTTCGGCAACAGGTGCATGTGGCGCATCATATAGCCCGGATTGAAGTTCTCCGGATCGACCCAGGGCAGAAGCGGCATATCCGCGTCCTCGGGGCGCAGCATCGGCGTGACCTGCCGTGCGCCCTTCTTCTTCATGTGATTGAGGAGCCGGCAGACAAAATCGCTGACCAAATCGGCGCGCAGCGTCCAGCTCGCGCGGAAATAGCCGAACACCCAGGCCATGTTGGGAACCCCAGTGAACATCATGCCGCGATAGGTCACCGTGTCGGAGAACACCAACGGTTTGCCGTCGATCACAAAGTCGATGTCGCCGAGGACGCTGAGGTTGAACCCGGTGGCCGTGACGATGATGTCGGCGTCGAGCACCTTCCCAGAGCGCAACAGGATGCCGCTCTCGGTGAACCGCTCGATCTCATCGGTGACGACCGAGGCGCGGCCGGCGCGGATCGCCTCTAAGAGGTCGGCATCGGGAATGAAGGCGATGCGCTGCCGCCACGGCCGGTAGCGCGGCGTAAAGTGCGTCGCGACATCGTAACCCGGCCCGAGATGGGCGCGCACCGCGCACAGCAGCTCCTTTTTCACGACCTCCGGCTCGGTGAACGAGCGGCCGGTAAACACGGCCTGATCGTGCAGGATCTTGCGGCGGACGATCTCGTGGATCCACGACTCGTCGACCTGCAATTCGCGTAACTCGTCGGCAAGCACGATCGCGTTGCGTCCGGTGCGGAAATAGGTCGGCGAACGCTGCAGCATCGTAACGTGTCGGCAATCGGCGGCAATCGCCGGAATGAGCGTCGCCGCGGTGGCGCCCGAGCCGATGACGACGACATTCTTCCCAGCGTAGTCCAGATCCTCCGGCCAATTCTGCGGGTGGACGATGCGGCCGCGGAAATTCGCCATGCCGCTCCATTCGGGTGTGTAGCCCTCTGAATGCCTATAATACCCCTGGCACATCCAGAGAAAGTTCGCGGTAAAGTGGACGTTTTCACCTGTGTCGGTGCCGGTGGCCTCGATCGTCCACAGGTTCTCCGCGCTAGACCAGCGGGCGGATGAGATGCGATGGCGATAGCGGATGTGGCGGGCGAGGTCGTTCTCGTCGATGACCTCGCCCATGTAGCGCAAGATCTCGGCGGCTGACGCGATTGGCGCGCTAGTCCACGGCTTGAACCGGTAGCCGAAGGTGTAGAGGTCGCTGTCGGACCGGATGCCGGGATAGCGGTGGGTCAGCCACGTGCCGCCAAAGCTGTCCTGCGATTCCAGCACGACGAAGCTGGTGCCGGGGCATTGCGTAGTGAGGTGATAGGCGCCGCCGACCCCGGAAATCCCGGCGCCGACCACCACGACATCGAAATGCTCGGTCTTCTGCGGTGTCTCGGTCATCGGTTTCCTGAGGCGATGCCGCCCTTGGCTCCGGTCGGGAGGGAAGGGCGGCTGGCGCGGGAGGTGGCGAGCATCGTCCTATTCGGCTGCTTCCTTCTGCGTTGCCGGCAGCGCCTCGCTGCCGGTCCAGGGATGTTCGGCGATGTCGAAGAGGACGCCCTCGGGCCCGTACATCTTGACTTCGAACCCGCCGACCCGCTCCTGGTCGGCCTGGTCCATGTAATGCTTGCCGCCGGAGGCGCCGACCTTCTTCGCCGCTTCGTCGAGATCCTCGACGAGGACGCCGAAATGATGCAGCCCGGTATAGTCCATGCCCTTGCCGATCTGGTCCGATTTGAACCTGAGGATCGCCAGGTCGATCGTGCCGTCGCTCAGGTGATGGCCGTAGGCGAGCGGCCCGTCCGAGGTACGCACGTTCTTGAAGCCGAAGGCCTTGATATAGAAGTCCGCCATCGCGTCGGGGTCCTTGCAGGCGATGGCGAGGTGGCGCAGCTTTGCCATGATCCGGCTCCTACTCGGCGGCTTCTTTGACCGGGAGGGGGAGCGGCTCGGAGCCGGCCCACCCGTGTTCGGCGATGTCGAACAGGATGTGCTCGGGCCCGTAGAACTTCTTCTCGAAATAGCCGGCCTGCTGGCCGCCATGCCCCTGGTCGATGTAATGCTCGGCGCCGAGGCTTTCGAGCTTTTTGGTGAATTCGTCGACATCCTCGACGAGCACGCCGAAATGGTGGATGCCGCGGAAATCCATGCCCTTGCCGAGCTGGTCGGTCTTGAATTTGAGGATCGCCATGTTGAGCGTGCCGTCCGATAAAAACACGCCGTCGGCGAGCACCCCGTTGGGCCGGCCGACCTCGACGAATTCGAACGCCTTTTTATAGAACTCGGCCATCGCTACCGGGTCTTCGGCGGCGATCGCGATATGGCGCAGCTTGGGCATCAGGGCCTCCTCGTTGAGATCGGACATATCTAGCACGACATGCCGTTCAATTCGAAGCGCGGTATAAGGCCTCCAGCGAAATCCCGGCGAGGAGCAGGCCAAGGTTCTTGCCGACCCGGCCCAGCGCCTCCTCGTGGGTGAAGAGGCCGAACCGGTCGAATTCCGGCCACATCCGGCCGTTCCACGAGAATTCTGACGCGCAAACCAGAGTCCGCGGGTCGGGTAGGGGCGAGAGCGCCCAGACATAGAGCGCAAGATCCTTGCTGCTGCGGTAGGACTGGACCCCCAGCGGCCGCAACGCCGCTTCGGGCGCGTCGAGCCCGGTTTCCTCCAAGAGTTCGCGCCGGGCCGCGGCGGCATGGCTCTCGCCCGGCTCTACTTCGCCCTTCGGAATATCCCAGCGCGGCGAGCGGGTCGCGTGGCCGAGCAAGAGGCGCTCGCCGTCGGTGACGATGACGCCGCAGCTGGTCGCTTTCGCGCGCATGCCAGCTACCTCGTCAACCCGCTGGAGAGGCCGCCGTAAAGCCCGCCCGGCTGGTCCTTGTCGGAGCCGTCGTCGCGCTGGGCGCAGGCGGCAGCGAGGAGGCAGGCGAGGAGCGCGAGGACGGCCGCGATCTTCAACCGTCCGGCCCGGCTTGGGGTCTGGAAACGTCTCTCATCCATGCGGTCGATCCCGAAGTCCCCGCCGCAAATTAACGCCATAACGCAGAGGGCGCCATGGAAGCGCAATGGACGCACCGGAGGATTGTCTTCGCGTGCCCTTTGCGTCCTTTGCGTTAAAGTGGATCGCTTGAGAAACCGAGGGACCACCGAATGGAAGAACCGCGCTCTTATCGGCCGCTGAGCATCGGGCGCCGCGGCGCCGTCGCCGCGAACCACCCGCTGGCGGCGCAAGCCGGCCTCGTGGCGTTGCGCGCCGGCGGCAATGCGGTCGACGCGGCGGTCGCCACTTCGCTCACGCTGGCCGTCGTCGAGCCGATGATGTCGGGACTCGGCGGCGACGGGTTCTACCATGTCTTCGACGCCGCGAGCGGGCACGCCGTCGTGTTCAACGCCACCGGCCCGGCGCCGCTCGCGGCGACCCCCGAGCGCTACCGGGGCGGGATCCCGCGCACCGGGCCGATGTCGGTCTCGGTGCCGGGGATGATCGCCGGTCTCGGCGCGATGCACCGCCAGTTCGGCCGGTTGCCGTGGCGCGACCTGTTCGCCGAGGCGATCGACTACGCCCGGGGCGGCTTTGGCGCGACCGCGCATTACCGGCATTTCGCCGGCGAGCATCGCACGGTTCTCGCCGCCGACCGGCGCAGCGCCGCGGTCTTTCTCCACGACGGCACGGCGCCTGTGGTCGGCGCCCGGGTCGTGCAGCCCGATCTCGCCCGCACCCTCGAGGAGATCGCCGCCGAGGGCGCCGAATGCTTCTATCGCGGTGCCCTGGCCCGCCGCCTCGCCGCAGCGTGCGTCGATGCCGGGGTGCCGGTTAGCGAGGCTGATCTCGCCCAATTCGCAGCCGAGCGCCAGGAGCCGATCGGGATCGACTACCGCGGCCTCACCGTGCTCGAAGCCCCGCCCAATTCGACCGGGTTCACCCTCCTCCAGGAGCTGAAGATCGTCGAGAATTTCGACTTGCGCGCAATGGGGCTGGGCTCGGCCGCGGCGGTCCACGTGATGGTCGAAGCGAAAAAGCTCGCCTTCGCCGACCGCGAGCGCTGGGGCGCCGACCCGCGCACGATAGCCGCGCCGTTCGCCGAGCTGCTCTCGGCCGACTACGCGGCGCGCCTTGCCCAGCGCATCGACATGCGCCGCGCCGCACCGACCCATTTGATCCCGGACGCGGCCGGCGACACCACCTATTTCTGTACCGCCGACGGCGCCGGCAACGCAGTCTCCGGGATCCAGAGCATCAACGGCTCCTGGGGCTCGGGCGTCACTGCCGGCGACACCGGCATCCTCCTCAACAACCGCATGGCCTATTGGCACCTCGACCCCGACCACCCCAACTTCCTGCGGCCGGGGCGCCGCGTGCGCCATACGATGAACCCGCCCCTCGTCTTGAAGGATGGCGCGCTGTGGGCGGTCTTCGGCACCCCCGGCGCCGACAACCAGGTGCAGATCAACCTCCAGGTCTTGACCGCGATCGTTGATTTCGGCCTCGACCCGCAGCAGGCGGCCGAGATGCCGCGCTGGACCTCCAACGTCCCCGGGCAATACGCCAACTATCCGCATGACGGCCCCGACGTCTTGACGATGGAGCGGCGCTTTCCGGACGAGGTGCGCCACGACCTCGCGCGCCGCGGTCATCCGGTCTACACCGTCGGTGATCTCGAAGGGCCATGCAGCGTCGAGATCATCCGCCGCGACGCTGCGAGCGGGATGCTCCTCGCCGGCTCCGACCCGCGCCGCGACGGCTGGGCGCTCGCGTGGTGAAACGCGGTTAGTCAACGGCGAGGCGCGGCACGCGACCGGCCACCGCGCGCACCTTGCCCGGCGCCGCCCGCCAGATCGTGGCGGCGGAAACAGCGCTGCAGCCGATCGCGATCCAGAAGGCCGGCGCATAGCTGCCGGTGTGGTCGTGCAGGACGCCGGCGACCCAAGGCCCGGCTGCGCCGCCAAGGATCGCCGCCAGCATGACCGTGCCGAATATGCTGCCGAAATGCCGACCCTCGAAGATCTCGGCCGGAATTGCCCCCATCACCGAGGTGAGGCTGTAGCCAAGGGTACCCTGGGCGATGACCATCGCGTAGAGGAGGGCCGGGGTCGGCAGGCCGTGCAGCAGGATCAGCAGGAGGCAGCACAGCACAAAGCCGGCATTGCCGATGGTCCACACCCATTCGCGCCCGATACGGTCCGAGAGGTGGCCGAGCGCAATCTGGCCGGGCACCGCAACGAGACTGACAAAGCCCAAGGCCCAGCCCGCCTCGCTTGGGCTGAAGCCGATCTCGGTCAGGTATTTCGTCTGATGGACCTGGACCGCATACCACGAAAAGAGCCCGCAGAAATAGCTCAGCGCGATCCACCAGAAACGGGCGGTGCGCAGGGCCCGGCCGAGTGTCCAGTCGATGGCGGCCCAGGCGCCGTCCACCACAGTCCCGCGGCGATCGGCGGGATCGGGCTCCGCGCCGCCGCCGTCCGGCGCCAGCCGCATCTCCTCGGGACGCGCGCGCAGCAATAGGTTCAACGGCGCCAAGAGCCCCAGGACCAAGAGGCCGAGTGCCCAGCACGCGGTCCGCCACCCGTCGACGACGATCAGCGATTGCACCCAGGGCAGCACGGTGATCGACCCGAAGCCGACCCCGGAAAAGGCGACGCTCAAGGCAAAGCCCCGCCGGCGCACGAACCAGTTGGTCAGATAGAGCGACTGGCCGGTATAGGCGAGACAGTTGACGCCCCCGCCGACCAGTGCGCCAAGCGTCAGATAGAGCTGCCACGGCCGTTCGGCGAACTGCGCCGAAATGAGGCCCGCGCCCATCATGAGGACACCCAATTCGACCACGAGCCTCGGGCCGCATCGGTCCATCAACCGGCCGATCCCCGGGGTGATTACCGCCGAGACAAGAAACCCGAAGGAGAAGACGCCCGCCGTGACGCCGCGTTCCCAACTGAACTCATCGAGGATCGCTGGAAAAAGCAGCGAGAAGGCGGTGCGCGCGTTGACCCCGACCGCCATCGTCACGAATGCGATTCCCACCAGCACCCAGCCATAGAAAAACGGAAGGCGGCGGCCATCCCTCCCCATTCTCGCGGTCATGGCCGGTGACGGCTTCGACATGGCTTACGCACGGCCTATCGTCGGCGGCTGCGGATAAGGTGCGCCGCTTGAATAGCGCCAGCAGCCTGCGATCGCCAGAAAAAGGCGAGCGCGCGGAGCAAGCCCCATTCCGTCGGCGCCATCCGGTGATTGGTCACTCCGGCGCCATCTGAGGCTCCCGATGCATGGCAACGCTCGGGGCCGAGGATGACGCCAATCCGGGCGCTCCCGCTTCCCGGTTCTTGTGGTTTCTTTCCGCCTCACGCTCAGAGCCCAGGCGTGATAAGGGTGAAACCATCGTCGTCGGAGGGAGAGCGAGGGGTGAAGCGAGTTCTGACCGGCCGGTTCATGCACGAGACCAACACCTTCAGCGTGCAGAAGACCGACATGGCGCTGTGGCGGCGCCGCGACTTTCATCGCGACAACGAGATCCCGGCGGCGTTCCGCGGCACCCGCTCGGCCTTGGGTGCGACCTTCGAGGCAGCCGACAAATACGGCTGGACCTTGATCCACCCGGTCTCGGCCAATGCCAACCCGTCGGGCATCGTCACCGACGATGCGTTCGAACAGATCGGCGGGATGATCCTCGATGCGGCGGCGCGCCAACGCCCGATCGACGGCGTCCTCCTCCACCTGCACGGCGCGATGGTCGTGGATTCTTATGAAGACGGCGAGGGCGAGCTCCTGGCGCGCCTGCGCAAGACGCTCGGGCCCGAGGTGCCGATCGTCGTTACCTTGGACCTCCACGCCAACGTCACGCAGATGATGGCCGACAACGCCAGCGCCCTCATCGCCTTCCGCACCTACCCGCATATCGACCAGTACGAGCGCGCCTGGCAGGGCGCGCAATTGCTCGAACGCGCGATGGCGGGCGAGGTGCGCCCGACGACCGTCATCGCCCGCCGGCCGATGCTCTACGGGCTCGATCGCGGCCGCCACCAACAGGGGCCGATGGCCGAGCTGATCGCCCGCGGCGAAACGCTGGAGAATGCGGGCGAAGCGCTCGCGGTCAGCATCTGCGCGGGGTTCAGCCGGTCGAACATCCGCGATGTCGGCCCCTCGGTCACGGTGACGGTTGACGGCAACCCCGAGCGTGGGCAGGCAATTGCCGCGGAATTCATGGATCACGCCTGGGCCACCCGCGACTATCAGAGCTTTACGCTGCTGTCGGTCGCCGAGGCGGTCGCCCGCGCCAAGGAAGGCACCCCCGGCGACAAGCCGCTGGTCGTCGCCGATTACACCGACAACCCTGGCGGTGGCGGCTACGGCGATGCGACGGCGTTTCTGCAGGGCCTCATCGAGGCGCAAGTCGAACGCGTCGCCTTTCACGCGATCTGCGATCCGCACGCGGTCGAAGCCGGGATGCGCGCCGGGATCGGGCCGGCGACACTGACGATCGGCGGCAAAACCGATCCGCGCATGGGCGGCGGGCCGTTGACGCTGACCGGCGAAGTCACTCACCTCAGCGATGGCAAGTTCATCGCTTATGGCCCGATGGGCGGCGGGCTCGAGCGCGATTACGGGCCCTCGATGGTGTTCCGGGTGGCCGGCATCGACATCATCCTCATCACCAATAACGGCCAGGCGGTCGATCTCGCGCAGTTCACCTCATTGGGGTTGGACCCCACCCGCTACACCACCGTCGCGGTCAAATCGATGCAGCATTTCCGCGCCGCCTTCGAGCCGATTGTCCGCGAAGTCATCCTCGTCGACACCGGCGCCCTGTGCTCGGAAATCTACACCCCGGAACTCTTCGACAAGGTGCGCCGCCCGGTCTG
>DASYZD010000256.1:0-4228 GCA_035946655.1 Allostellaceae bacterium
AGCGGGATTTCCGCCGTCACATCCTTCAAATTGTTGCCGCGCGCGCCGACGAGCCGCAGGATCTGCCCGGGATGTCCGGTGCGCGAATGCGGCGGCACCGGGATTTGACGCATGCCGGTGAGGTACTGGCCGGTGATGCTCTCGGGGCAGCGCATGACATCCTCGGGGATGCCCTTGGCGACGAGGTGGCCGCCATGGATTCCAGCCCCCGGCCCCATGTCGATCAGCCAGTCGGCGGTGCGGATCGCCTCTTCGTCATGCTCGACGACGATCACCGTGTTGCCGAGGTCGCGCAGCCGCTTCAGGGTTTCGAGGAGGCGCGCATTGTCCCTCTGGTGCAGCCCGATCGACGGTTCGTCGAGGACATAGAGGACGCCGGTGAGCCCCGAGCCGATTTGCGAGGCGAGCCGAATGCGCTGGCTCTCGCCGCCCGACAACGTCGCCGAAGCGCGCGCCAGCGTGAGATAATCCAGCCCGACATTCTTCAGAAAGCCGAGGCGCTCGTTGATCTCCTTCAAGATGCGCTGGGCGATCTCGCTCTGCGAGGGTGTCAGCGTCTCGTCGATCCCGGCGAACCAGCCGGCCGCCTCGGAAATCGACAGGGCGGCGGCCTCGCTGATGCTGCGCCCCGCGATCTTGACCGCGAGCGCCTCGGGCTTTAAGCGCGCGCCCTCGCACACCTCGCAGGTCTTGGCGTTCTGGTAGCGCCCCAGTTCCTCGCGCACCCAGGCACTGTCCGTTTCGCGGTAGCGCCGCTCCATGTTGGGGAGGACGCCCTCGAACGGCCGGTCGGTCGAGTATTTGCGCAGGCCGTCGTCATAGGTCATGTGCACCGGGTCGCCGCCCGAGCCGTAGAGGATCGTCTGGCGCATCTCTTCCGGCAGGTCGCGCCACGGGGTGTGCATGCTCTGTTTGAAATGCCGGGCGATGCTTTGCAGCGTCTGCGTGTAGTAGGGCGAACTCGAATGCGACCAGGGGCTGACCGCGCCGTCATGGAGGCTGCGGCTGTCGTCGTGGACTACCAGACCCGCGTCGAAATAGAGCTTGGTGCCGAGCCCGTCGCAAGAGGGGCACGCGCCGAAGGGGTTGTTGAACGAGAAGAGGCGCGGCTCGATCTCGGGGATCGTAAAGCCCGAGACCGGGCAGGCGAACTTGGCCGAGAAGATCGTCTCGTCGCCCGAATCGGCGTCTTCGGTAATGGCCAGCCCGTCAGCGAGGCCGAGCGCGGTCTCGAACGAATCGGCCAGCCGGTTGCCGAGGTTGGGGGCGACGACGATGCGGTCGACGACGACCGAAATGTCGTGGGTGAAGTTCTTCTTCAGCGCCGGGGCCGCGTCCAACTCGTGCATCTTGCCGTCGATCTTGACCCGCTGAAACCCGCGCTTCTGCAATTCGGCGAGTTCCTTCTTGTATTCGCCTTTGCGGCGGCGCGCGATCGGCGCCAGGAGGTAAAGGCGCATGCCCTCCGGCATCGCCAAGACGCGGTCGACCATCTGCGAGATCGTCTGGCTGACGATCGGCAGCCCCGTCGCCGGCGAATAGGGCACCCCGACCCGCGCCCACAAGAGGCGCATATAGTCGTAGATCTCGGTCACCGTGCCGACCGTCGAGCGCGGGTTTTTCGAGGTGGTCTTCTGCTCGATCGAGATTGCCGGGCTCAACCCCTCGATCGAATCGACATCGGGCTTCTGCATCAGCTCGAGGAACTGGCGGGCATAGGCGCTGAGGCTCTCGACATAGCGGCGCTGGCCCTCGGCATAGACCGTATCGAAGGCGAGCGAGGATTTGCCCGAGCCCGACAGCCCGGTGATCACCACCAGCGAGTCGCGCGGCAGGTCGACATCGATGTTCTTGAGATTGTGCTCCCGCGCCCCGCGGATGCTGATTGTCTGCATAAGGAGGACCTTACCAAGCCGCTCCTCGCGATGCTACGGGCGCCGCCGCTTGACCAAGATTCGCAGGAAAAATAGCCGGTTAGAGCAGTGGCCGCCAGGGATACGCGACGATCGCAAAGGGCTGTGCACCATCGCGTCCTTTGCGCATCCTCAGCGTCCTTTGCGGTAAAGGGTTGTTTTCTCCTCTCCCCGTCGCTTCCGTCGGCGGGAGAATCGGCGATGTGGGGCGTTGACGGGTCGCTGGGCGCGGCAAATACTCGTCGGCGAGCATTGCCGACCCGCGACACCTCGCTCCGCCTGGGCAGAACGAGGACAACGCGGAAGAAGCGCGATGCCGATGGGAGGCGCGCATGGCCGAGCAGACATCCGAAAGCCTGTTGGCGTTGTTCGACGCGGCGCCGCTCAACCGCCGCTACTGGATGATCTTCGCCCTGATGTCGGCGGTGTTCGTATTCGATTTCTTCGACTTTCTGGTGGTCGGCTACCTGTTGGCCGCGGTCGCCGGCGAATGGCACCTGACCTATGGCCAGTCGGCAGTGATCCTCTACAGCGGCGGGGTCGGCGCGATTGTCGGCGCCGTCGTGTTCGGCAGCTTTGCCGACGCCTGGGGCCGTAAACAGCAGATGATCATCGGCACCTTCATCTGCGGGATGAGTTCGGGGCTGATCGCCTTCATCCCGGAAGGCTCGTGGCTGTTGTTTGCGATCCTGCGCTTTTTCGTCGGCGTCGGGCTGACGGCGGCGGTGACGCCGTCCCTGACCGTCGTCGTCGAATTGACCCCGACCCGCCACCGCACGATCGCGACCAGTTTTTATGTCGTCTTCGCCTCGGCCGGCGGGTTTCTCGCCCCGGCGGTATCGGCGGCGATCATGGGGCCCTATGGCTGGCGCCGCGTCGCCCTCCTCGGCTTTATCGCGCTGATCATCGGTGTCCTGGTGTGGATCTTCGCCCCCGAATCGGTACGCTGGCTGACCGCCAAGGGACGCTTTGCCGAGGCCCGCGCCGAGGTCGCGAGGTTCCTCGGGCTGCCGCTCGACCGGGTGCCGCTGCCGACCGTCCCGCCCGCGGTGCAGCCGAGCGGCAACCTGCTCGATCTGTTGTCGCAGCCGCGGATGTTCGTGGAAACCATCCTGATCTGGGGCGGCTCGTCGACCGCCGGCTATGGCGTCTATCTGTGGGGGCCGACGATCGTCGCGCTCCTCCTCAACGTGCCGGTGCCCAAGGCGGCGGCCTATTTCATCTTCGTGTCGGGCGCTGGCGTCACCGGCAAGATCGTCGTCACGCTGATCGCGCCACTGGTCGGGCGGCGGGTGATCGGCGTCATCTGGGGGTTCGGCGGCACCCTCGCGCTCGGGCTGGCGGGGTACTACAGCACAGCGTTTGTCGGCGGCGTGCCGCTGATGGTGATCCTGATGTGCGCCTCGACCTTCTGCATCGAGGGCGGGTTCTCCAATCTCGCGCCCTATACGGTGGAGAGTTACGGGGTCAATCTCGGTGCGCGCTCCTCCGGTCTCGGCCAGACCGCCAACGGGGTCGGCAAGATCATCGGGCCACTGAGCCTCGCGCTGATCGCCGGCACCAGCCACCTCGTCTCGCCCGCACAGACCGCGGCGGCGGTCTTCCCCGCCTTTGTGTTCCTCGCCTTCTGCATGGCCCTCGTCGGCGTGTCGTTCCTGTTCCTCGGCGTCGAAACCCACGGCAAGACGATGGTGCTGAGCCACGAGGCCTGAATGATCCGACTGAGCCCTGTGGATAGCGTGGATAAGAATAAAGTAGGAACATCCGCTCAGCCTGATAAGATATTGGGCTCAACCTCCACCAAACCTGCGGGGACCCCATGGCTGGCAGCGTCAACAAGGTCATTCTCGTCGGCAATCTCGGCCGCGACCCCGAAATCCGCTCGACCCAGGACGGCATGCGCATCGCCAACCTCAACCTTGCGACCTCGGAATCATGGCGCGACCGCAACACCGGCGAGCGCAAGGAAAAAACCGAGTGGCACCGCGTCGTCATCTTCAACGAGCGGCTCACCGAATTGGCCGAGAAATACCTGAAGAAGGGTTCGAAAGTCTATGTCGAGGGGGCGCTGCAGACCCGCAAATGGATCGACAACGCCGGCGTCGAGAAATACACGACCGAAGTCGTGCTGACCCGCTTCCGCGGTGAATTGACGATGCTCGACAGCGCCCGCGACGGCGGCCGGACCGGGGCCGGCGGCGGTATGGAAGCCGGCTACGACGATGGCGACCCCGGCGATTTCACCAGCACCCCCCGCGCCGCCGCCGCGCCCGCTTCTCGGGGCCGTGCCGCCAATGCCGATTTGGATGACGAGA
>DASYZD010000257.1:0-2191 GCA_035946655.1 Allostellaceae bacterium
CGCCCGATCGCCAGCATCTGCTGTTCGCCGCCCGAGAGGTGATTGCCGCGGTTCGTGCGGCGCGAGGCGAGCGAGGGAAAGAGGTCGTAGATGCGCGGAATCGACCAGGCGCCCGGTTGCGCGGCGACCAGCAGATTCTCCTCGGCCGTTAGCGAGGGGAAGATCTCGCGCTCCTGCGGCACCAGACCAATGCCGAGCCGCGCCCGGCGGTAGGGTGGTAGCGCCGCGATGTCCCGCCCGGCAAAGCGGATGCGCCCGGCGTGGAGCGCGGTATGCCCCATGATCGTTGCGAGCAGCGTCGTCTTGCCGACCCCGTTGCGGCCAAGGAGGGCGAGCGTCCCGCCCGGCTTTATCGTCAGCGAGATCCCTTCGAGCACCACGGTCTCGCCGTATCCCGCCTCGACCTCGTCGAGAATGAGGCCCTCGTCCTCGGGAGGATCGCTCATCGCGGCGTTGCCCGGTTGGCGCGCTCGCCGAGATAGACCTGGCGCACCTGCGGATCGCCGGCGATCGCCTCGGGCGGGCCCTCGACGAGGATGTGTCCTTCGACCATCACCGTGATGCGGCGCGCCAGGCGAAACACCAGGTCCATGTCATGGTCGATGATGAGGACGGCGATGTCGGGCGGCAGGCGCTCGACGACTCCGATGACGAGCCCGGTTTCGCCCGAGGGGACGCCGGCGGCCGGCTCGTCGAGGAGCAGCACCTTGGGGGCGAGGCCGAGTGCGACGGCGATCTCGACGAGGCGTTGGCGGCCGTAGGAGAGCGTATCAACCGGGCGCAGCGCGTCGGCGGCGAGGTCGAGCGATTCGAGAAGCGCGAAGGCTTCCTCGGTGACGCGGTGATGGCGCCCGGCGGGCCAAAACAGGTCACCCGCGACCCCTTCCCTCTCGGCGATCGCAAGCGTCACGTTTTCGAGCGTGCTCAACTGGCGGAACAGCGCAGTGACCTGGAAGGTGCGCGCGAGACCGAGTTTGACGCGCGCCGATTGCGCCAGATGGGTCACCTCGGCGCCGTCGATCAGGATCTGCCCGGCGTCCGGCCGCAGCGCCCCGGTCACCAGGTTGACAAAGCTGGTCTTGCCGGCGCCGTTCGGGCCAATGAGGGCGTGGCGGGCGCCACGTTCGAGGCGGAAATCGATCGCATCGGCGACGCGCAGCGCGCCAAAGCTCTTCGTGAGGGCGCGGGTCTCCAGCGCCGGCTGATTTGTCGCGGGCGGGCTCATCGCCGGAGCCGGTCGAGGAGGCCGAGGGCGCCGCCACGGCCGAACAGGACGACGATCACCATCAAGAGGCCGATCCAGAAATACCAATAGGCCGGCTCGAGTTGGGAAAACCGGTCCTGCGCGATCATGTAGAGGGGGACGCCGATGAAGGCGCCATAGAGCCGCCCGACCCCGCCGATGATCAGCATGATCAGCGCGCCCCCGGATCGATCGAGGCTGAGGCTGCTGAGCCCGACAAATTGCGTCGTTTGGGCGATCAGCGCCCCGGCGGTCCCGGCGAAGGCGGCGGAGATCGTGTAGATTATAAGGCGGCGGCGAAACACCGGCGCACCGACCGCGTGCATGCGCAGCACATTCTCGCGAATGCCGGTCAGCGAGCGCCCAAACGGCGAATGAACGAGGCGGCGGGCAAACCACCAGCATCCGAAAAGGACGACCAGGCAGTAGACGTAAGCGGTCCGGTCGAACAGGTCGAACTTAAAGAGGCCGAAGATCGGCCACACCACCATGCCCTGCAGCCCATCATCGCCCCCGGTGATCGCGGAAGCCTTGTTGGCCGCCTCGTAGAGGAGGGTGGCGACGACCAGGGTTTGCATCAGGAGCGGGAGGCCGGTCGTGCGCAGGACGACGAGGCCCGAGGTCAGCCCGACGAGCGCCGCGGCAAGCGCCCCGGCGACGAGGCCGCTGACCGGTTCGCCCCAGCCATGCGCGGCGAGGATCCCGGCGGTGTAGGCGCCGGTGCCGAAAAACGCGGCATGGCCCAAGGTGACGATTCCGGCGTACCCCAAGACGAGGTCGGCCGAGAGGGCAAAGAGGATCGTCGCCAGGATCTGCGAGCCCAATGGCAGATAGCTCGGGAAAATTACGTAAGCCGCCAGCGCCGCCGCCCAGGGCAGCGCCTCCAGCGGGTGAAAGCGGTGGCGCCGGGTAAAGGCGTCGACCGCCCCCCGACCCGCGCTCACGCCC
>DASYZD010000258.1:0-2742 GCA_035946655.1 Allostellaceae bacterium
CGAGATCAAGATCGGCCAGACCGGGCCCTATAGCGGCCCCGCCTCGTCCTACAGCACGATCCCCAAATGCATGGGCGCCTATTACCGCATGGTCAACGACATGGGCGGGATCAACGGGCGCAAGATCACCTACATCTCCTACGACGACGGCTACACGCCGCCGAAGACCGTCGAGATGACGAGGAAGCTCGTCGAGGAGGATCGGGTCCTTTGCATCGCCGGCGCGGTCGGCACGCCGACCAACAGCGCCGTCTGGCACTACATGAACCAGAAGAAGGTGCCGCAGCTGTTCGTCTCGACCGGGGCCAGCAAGTGGAACGACCCGAAGGGCCATCCCTGGACCATGGGCTTCTTCGTCAGCTACCGGGCCGAGGGGCGCATCTACGCCGCCTACATCCTGAAGAACAAGCCGGCGGCCAAGGTCGGCGTGCTCTATCAGAACGACGATTACGGCAAGGACTATCTGGACGGCTTCCTCGACGGGCTCGGCGCCAAGGCCGCCTCGTTGATCAAACTGAAGGCGTCCTACGAGACGACCGACACCACCGTCGATTCCCAGATCATCCAGATGAAGGCGACGGGCTGCGATGCCTTTCTGCTGATCGCGATCCCGAAATTCGAGGCGCAGGCGATCAAGAAGATGGCCGAGATCAAATGGAAGCCGCTGTTCATCACCAACGGCATCGCCGCCTCGGTCGGGGCGGCCTTCAAGCCGGCCGGCCTCGAAAACGCCAAGGGCATCATCACCGACAATTCGTTCAAGGACCCGACCGATCCCGAGTGGAAGAACGACGCCGGCTACAAATCGTGGGTCGCCTTCATGAACAAGTATTATCCCGAAGGCGACAAGACCGATAACGGCGCCGTCTACGGCGCCTCGATCGCCGCGACGACGGTGCAGACGCTGAAGCAATGCGGCAACAACCTGACCCGCGAAAACGTGATGCGGCAGGCGGCCAATCTGCACAATTTCACGCTGCCGATGCTGCAGCCCGGCATCAAGATCAACACCAGCCCGACCGATTTCGCGCCGATCAAGCAGGTGCGGATGGAGCGCTTCGACGGCCAGCGCTTCGATGGTTTCGGGCCCCTGTTGGGCGGCCCGGTCGGCTGAGCCGCAGCGGCGACTCGCGGCGGCCCAGCGCCGCCGCGAGGGCTGGCTTTCTGACGCGGCGCGGGCCTTCGCCAAGGCCGCCATTCCGCCCCGCAGCGGCTCGTGCGGTTGGCGAGGCTCATTGGACAGCCGGTTCAGCCAGGGCAACGACTGGCGGGTTATGCCCCTAAAGAAACCTTGCCGGAGCGGTGGGAGAACGGCGCAATCGGGTGGGCATCGGGCATTCGGTCTTGCCGTACCGTCCGTGTTCAGGACTTCGAGCCGGGCGAGACGGGACGGGTCTGCCCGCTCTCGGCATAGCGACGCAGCCGACTCGGCAGCAATTCGCCGCGCCGGTCGAGCACCGGATAAGCCGCCGCCGCGAGGTGCGCATTGATCCGCTTCAGATCCCGCAGAACGTCGAGATGCAATGCACTGGTCTCGACGCTTTCGACCCGCCCGGCGCGGATGCGCGCGAAGTGCGCCTCGGTTGCGTGCGCCTCCAGCCCGCGGAACACCTCCTTCTCCCCGAGCAATTGGCGGGCCGCGCGCGCGTCATCGGTCATAAACACCGCCGCCGCCGTCTGAGCGTTGCCGAACAGGCGTTCGAGCATCGCGCGGAGTTCCGCCTGGCCCTCGGTGGAGAAGGCAAGGCCACGCCTGAGACGCTTGGCGGCAATGCCCATCAGCCCCTTCTCGATGATGTCGCCGGCGTGTTCAAGATTGGTCGCGAAGGCGAGAATCTCGGCCAGCCGGCCGTTGTCGCGCTCGTCGAGCGCGTCGAGATCGAGGCCGGTGAGATACGCCTTGATCGCGCCGTTGAGACGATCCAGCACAGTATCGAGTTGGGAGATTGCGGCCATCTGCTTGCGGTCGCCGCGGTCGAGCGCGGCAAGGGCACCGCGCAGCATCCCTTCCACGACATCGGTCATGCGCAAGGTCTCGCGGGCCGCGCCGGCGAGCGCGACCGCCGGGGTCTCGCGCGCCGCCTCGTCCAGGTAGAGCGGGCGACCCGGATCGCCCTCTCCCTGAGCCGGCAGGATTCTGGTCAGCCAACCGGCGAGCGGGTCGAGCAGCGGCAGAAACAGCGCCGCCATCGCAACATTGAACAATGAGTGGAAATCGGCGACGGCGCGCGCCGGGTTGGGCTCGATCAGCGCCATCGCGGGCGCGAGCCAACGCATCAGCAGCAGACCGAGCGCAACGCCGAGGAGCCGGTTCAACAGATTGCCGAGCGGCAGGCGACGGGCGGCCGGGTCGCCGCGCGGCGCGCCCTCGAGCAGCGGGTTCAGCGCGCTGCCGAGATTGGCGCCGAGCACCAACGCGAAGGCCGCGGCCGGCGGGATCGCGCCCTTGGCCGCCAGCGACATACCCAGCAATACGACAGCGACGCTCGAATGCGCCGCCCAGGTCAGCGCCGTGGCAACGAGTACATCGATTACCGGCTGCCCGGTGATGGCGGCTATCAGCAGCTTGAGGTCCGGGGCATTCTCGATCGGGTTCAGCGTGGCCAGCAACTGGTGCAGCGCAAACAGGATCAACCCGACGCCGATCGCCGCCCTGCCGAGGTCGCGCGGCCGCGAATGGCTGCCGGTGCGGAACATGACGACGCCGATGAGGACGAAGGCCGGCGCCATCAACCTGATGTC
>DASYZD010000259.1:0-4797 GCA_035946655.1 Allostellaceae bacterium
GGAGCAGATCGACGAGGTCGACATCGCGCGCTATCTCGGCGCGTCGAGCGCGCGCGAACCCGCCCACGCATAGCGCGTGTACCGGGGCTGGCCGAAAAGATCCTCCTCAACCCTCCTCACTCCGCATATACCGCTCTTCGAGGGCGCGCCAGCGGGCGGTGCCCACCGCATCCTCGCGTTCCTGGAAGGTGGCGAGGTCGGGATCGACGCGGGTGGTGTGGCCGTCTTCCTTCAGCGCCAGCAAGACCCGTTGCGCCGCGCGGATCGCCGCGCGATGGGTCTGTGACGGGTAGATCCCGAGGCGAAAGCCCATTGCTTCGAGTTCGCTCGCAGCCAGCATCGGCGTCTTGCCGCCCTCGAAGACATTGACGAGCGCCGGCCCGGTGACGCTGCGGCCGACGATGCGCAGCTCCTCGATCGTTTGCGGCGCCTCGACAAAGCCGACATCGGCGCCGGCCTCGAGATAGGCGTTGACCCGATCGATCGCGGCCTCCAGACCCTCGATCGCGCGCGCATCCGAGCGCGCGATGATCACCAGGTCCTGGTCCCGCCTCGTATCGACCGCGGCCTTGATCTTGCCGATCATCTCAGCCCGCGAGATCACCTCCTTGCCGTCGTAATGGCCGCATTTCTTCGGGCTGACCTGGTCTTCGAGGTGGAAGGCGGCAACCCCGGCTTTTTCGTATTCGCGCACGGTGCGGATCACGTTGAGCGCGTTGCCATACCCGGTATCGGCGTCGGCGATGACCGGGATTGCTACCGCCTCGACGGTCAGCCCGATGAAGCGTACGTTTTCGCCGAGCGTCAACAGCCCCATATCGGGATAGCCGTTTGCCCGCGAGTAGCCGCCGCCCGTCAGATAGACCGCCCTGAACCCGGCCTGTTCGACGAGCCGCGCGGTCAGCGTATCGTAAGCCCCCGGCACCATCGTGTAGCCGGCCCGTCCGATGAGGTGCCGCATGGTTTGGCGTGGCGTCATCCCGATCTCCTCATTTCCTGGCAGTTTGCCGGCAGGGATTGTTAACCAGGCCGAAGCGAGTATGCCTCGATTGTTTTGCCATGGTGCCCTGATGTTGATGATGCGCTCGGCGATCGCGTTCAGCCTTGTCGTGGTTGTGCCGGCCGCTGGCGCGCATGCCGAGACCGGCGCCGCATGCACGGTCTCCAACGTGAACATCGTGTCGCAGGACCTCGGGGATGTGACGATCAACTGCTCCGGGCTGAGCGAGGCCGTCGGCAGGCAGTTGGCCGATATAATGACCCATATCCTTCAGGATCGGCTCGACCCGCAGATGGTCATCGCCAAACTCAACGAGGTCGACCAGGTTCCGCCGGAGGGGGTCGCGCGCACCGTCACCGAGAGCCAGCGCCAGCTGATCATCGAGAGCCTCTCGGGCAAGCCGGTCGGGCAGATCGCGATCACCGCCCATCCCGAGGTCACCGACAGCGCCGAATTCGCCAAGGGTATCGCGACATCGCTGTTGCAGGCCGGCTGGGCGATCGAGGGCCAGCAGATCCGGCGCGCCGCGCCACCATCGCTTGATGCGGTGCCCGGGCTGGCGATCGTCGTGCGCGACAAGAATGCGCCGCCGCAACCGGCGCTGCAGGTCAAGGCGGCGCTCAATGCGGCGCATATCACCGCGGCGCTGGTGGCCGATCCGACCTTGGATTCGGGGACCGTTCTCGTATGGGTCGGTCGGCGCCCGACCTTCGCCTCGGCAGCGCCGGCGAAATAGCCGGCGGGAAGGGGCTCAGTCGCGGCGGTAGGGGTAGCAGCGCGCCCGGTCGAGCGTGATCCCATGGTGCTGGGCCAGAGCGCGGATCGCGTCGCCCTGATCGGGGTAGGGGTCGGCATTGCCCGGTCCGACGATGATCGGGCGAAAGCTCCGCTCGTCGCGGCCGCCCGGCGGCAGCATTGCGGTCGCGAGCGGGTTGCCGTCGCCGTCGCGCAGCGTGAGGAATAGCGGCATCTCACGCAGGATGTGCGCCTTCAGCCCGATCTCCTGCTCGAAATTGATTTTCGACACCGGGAGAAAGCTCTGCGCCGCCCTGTCATGCTCCTTGCGGAAGTACTTTTCGACAGCGTGGCGCATGGTCTCCGATTCGGCGACCGCCTCGGCCTCGGTCTCGATCCGAAACCAGGTCTTGCCGCCCGGCGCATCGCAAACGTACCTCATGCTTCCTCCAACATGGCTGCCGGCATGCACCGGCATCGCGTGGTGACAGCGCGATCTCTGAAGACAGGAAAATCCGGAGTTCGGAGCGAGTCAACAGCAACCTGGAGCCACCCTCGCGCACGGCGGGCTCGGCCGCGCGCAGCGCGGGCGGCGGGCAGCGGGCGCGCGGCAGCGGCGATGCGCCCCGGCTCGGTCCACTCGCGCCATAACGCGACCAGCGCGGCCATGACCGCCGGGCCGAGAAACAGTCCGAGAAACCCCATTGTCTGCAGGCCGCCCAGAAGACCGAGCAAGACCAGGAGGAAGGGCAGCCGCGCCGCGCCGCCGATCAGGAACGGGCGGACGAAATGATCCGCGACGAACACCAATACGCTGCCGAAGACGAAGATGACGATGGCACCGATCCTGTTGCCGATGGCCAGAAGGTAGAACCCGGCGACGCTGTAAACCACCGGGGCGGCGAACGGAATGACGGCGGCCACGCCGGTCACCGCGCCGACCGAGGCCGGGTAGGGCAGACCGACAGCGAAATAGACCAAGCCAAGGAGAATGCCTTCGGCCAGCCCCACCAGCACCAGACCGTTCACGGTACCGTGCACCGCCGCCATCATCTGGCGCGCGATGCGCTCGCCGCGCAACCCGATCATGTGGTCGCTGAGTTCGCGCAACCGCTCGGCCAGCGTGTTGCCGTCGCGGAACAGAAAGAACAGGGTGAGCAGCGTGAACAAAAAGATCGCAAGCCGGTGCAGCACCTCGCCGCCATATTCCCTCGCCGAATCCGTCAGCGTGTGCAAGGTGACGCGGCCGATCATCTCCTCGGCCATCGCCGGATCGCTGAGATTGCCGCGCCACCAATCCGCGATCGTCGGGCCGGCCACCGGGATCTGCCCAATCCACTCGGGCACCGCGATGCCGTGATGGCGTGCATTGGCGACGAATTCGATCACGAAATGGCTTTCGCGGGCCAACGCGATGCCGAGCAGGATGAGCGGGGCGATAAAGACGATGCCGATGCCGATTGTCGCCAATAACGGTCCCACGACCCGGTCGCTGTGCTCTGGCAAAAGGCGCAGCAGCCAGCGATAGAGCGGCCATAGCGCGATTGCGAGCACCCCCGCCCAGGCGAGCGCAGGAAGGAAATCGGCCAGGATCCAAAGCCCGACGGCGATCACCGCCGCCGCTAGTGCAATGCGGGCGAGTTGCTGCCAGGAAAATGATCCCGCGCCGGATGGCGTAGCGCGATCGGGCTCCATCGTATTGGCCCTTTCAATCGGTCGCGGTGAAGTCTATCGCAAGCGGGCATCGCTGGCACGAGACGCGGGGATCGAACCGGCGCCAAGCGCGCCCGGTCCGAGCCCGGCGAGCCCAAGTGAAGCGCCGAGTGCGGCCTTGCCTGCCGGTGGCCCCGGGCATATCCTGGCTCAACTCGGCAATTCGACTGCCGACGAGACGCAAGGAGGTCAGCTGATGGGGTATACTCTCGAACAGTTTTCGGCCGATTGCCACCGGGCCCTCGCCGCCGATCCCGGTCCGGAAGGCCGCAAGAAGGTTTGCGCGCTGGTTCAGAAGGCCTGTGCCGACAAGGATTTCGTTGCCAAGCACCTGCCCGATGATGGGGCCGAGCGGCATATCCTCTATGAGGATCCAGAACTCGGATTCTGCATCCTCGGCCACGTTCATCACGGTGCCAAGCAGAGTGCGCCGCACGATCATGGGCCGACCTGGGCGATCTACGGCCAGGCGATGGGCGAGACGGTGATGACCGACTGGGCGAAGGTCTCGCCGGCGAGCGAGTCGCAGACCGGCAAGGTGAAGTTCGTCCGCGACTACACGCTCGCCCCGGGCGCCGCCTATGTCTACAACGAGGGCGACCTCCATTCGCCCCGCCGCGCCGGCTCGACCAAGCTGATCCGCATCGAGGGTCGCAACGTCGAAAAGATCCGTCGCTTTCCGTACGAGGCGGTGTAGTCCACAGCGCCGCGTCCGCTCGCATGACGAGGGCGCCCCGGCGGGGCGCCCTCGCTAGTTTCGCCAGACCGCGTTGCCGGACTACTCGACGACCGTGACGCGCCGGTTGTGCGGCTCGCGAACGCCGTTCGCCGTTGGCACGGCAAGATCGTTCTCGCCGACGCCCGCGACCGCTATCGCCTGCGCGGGGATACCCATGCCGGCGAGGGCGGCGGCGACGTTTTTCGCCCGCCGTTCGGACAATCTCTGGTTATAGCCGGCCGAACCCGAGGTGTCGGTGTGGCCGGTGACCCGCACACTCGCCACGCCGCCGGCGCGGTAGACGGCTGCGACCTGTTGCAGGACCGCCATCCCCGACGGCCCGATCAGGGAGCGGTTCCAGCCAAAATACACCGTGAAAACGCGGGCGCCGGCGGGGATTGCCGCCGCCGGGCCGGGTGGCGGTGGCGGCGGCTGCAAGACGGGTGGCAGCATGCACGCCGATAGGGCCAACAGCGAAGACAGAATAATCGCGCGCTTCATCGGGCTCCTCCGGTGGTTGAAGGAGGCGAGCATATAAAACATCGATGGGTTATACCACCGCGATGTGTGATTCCGCCGTCAAACCGCACTCGTCGCGGCACGACGATACGCGATGACAAGAGGCTAGCCG
>DASYZD010000260.1:0-5978 GCA_035946655.1 Allostellaceae bacterium
ATCGCCGGGTCGGGCGGCCGGGAAACGCCCGAATATCCCCTCGGCATCACCTTTGCCGGGCGCGCCTGGAGCGAACCCGCGCTGCTGCGCCTCGCCTATGGGTTCGAGCAGGCAAGCCAAGCGCGGCGCCCGCCGCCTGCCCTTGCGCCGCTTGACGTGGACTGACCGAGGTTGACATAGGATTAGAATAATTCTAATTCTGTCCTCGACCCGAGGCGGAGGAGGTCCGCGATGCGCGTTCCCTCGTATGCGCCGCTCGACGACGCTCTGGACCGGCTCTCCGGCTATGGTACCGAGCTCGTCAACGGCAATTTCAACCATGCGCCGATGGTCGCCGAGGCGCTGTGCGCGATGGGGCGGCCGCAAGCGGTAATGCCATGGATCGAGCGCTATCAGGCGCGGCTGGTGGCGCGCGCCCCGGCCGGCAAACCCGTCCCTGCCGCCGAGTGGCGTGGTGCGCTGGGGAACCGTGATCGCTTCCCGGCATGGAGCGCGCTGTTGGCCGCGGAACTGCGTGATCATGCGTGGCGCGAGGTCCTCGATCGCTGGGCCGGGCGGCTCGCCCCGGCCATCTCGGCCGCGGCGACGCACGGGGTCATCCGTACCGGCCATGCGGTGCGCGCCCTGATGGCGGACGAAACACCGCAGCGCGTGGCCGAACTCGCCGATGCGCTCGCCAGTTGGGCGGCCAGTTACCGCGAGCTGCCGACGGCCGGCGGCCTTGGCAACGGCGTGCTGCCGCCCCGCGAGGCGATCGCCAGGGTCGCGATCGTGCCGCCCGAGCGGCGCCGGCCCGGCAACATCGTCGCGGCGCTGAAGGGCCTCGACGACTTCGCCGAATTCGCGCCCTCGATCGGGCTCGTCGATCTCGACGGCGACATCGACCGATCGATCGCCGAGCTGACCGAGCTGTTCGCCCGGGTCTACCTGTCGAACGCGAGGAATGGCCTGACCGCGATCGTCTTCATCCACGGCGTCACCAGCCTCGCCGCCCTCGGCCATATCGCGCCGCATGTGAGCGAGCCGACCGCCCGGCTCCTAGTGCGCTACGGCTGGCAGGCCGGATGCGGGCTTTACGCCTGCTTCGGCAGCGGTACCGCCTGGGCCGGGGAGGTTGCGGCGGGCTCGCAATCGCTGCCTGAGTCGCTAGTCGACCGCGCACTCGCCCACGGTGACGAGCATGTCATCAAATTCACCGAAGCATGCCTGTGCCGCGACGCGCTCGCTCCCTCGCCGGCCTACTCGGCGGCGGTCGCCAACGTCCTCGAGATGGTTGGACGGCGCTGAACCCGCTTTTGCCTTATTTCGCCGAACGATCAACGTCGTGTTGCCGCAAACCGGGTATAATAAACTTGCTGCCGCGCGGCTCTCGGGGGATTGCCGGGTGGCGGTGTCGCGGATCGGCCCGGGGGTTGCTGCCTGTGAACGAGATCATCGCCAAAATCGCCCGGATCGCGGTCAGCAAGGGCGCCGCCTTTTCGTATGCCGTGGCGGTCGGGGTCGCCGGCAATGTGATTTTCCATTACGTGCAGCCGCCGGAACCGGTGCCGGTCGTCGCCACCGTGCCGCACGCGGCCCTGCCCGCCGGTGGTGTGGCGACGGCCGGGGCGGTCCCTTCCGCGTTGATCGCGCCGGTGATCGCCCCAGGGGCGCCGGCCCGCGTTTCGGTGCCGGCGACGCCGCCCGCACCCCAACCGGACGCGACCGCCGCTGCCCTCCCCGAGCCGCCTACCGCGATCACCCTTCCCGGCCCCGCAGCCCTGCCGGTGCCGGCGCTCCGGCCGACCGCCGTACTGCCGTCCCCAGCCCCATCCCCGCCCGCGCCGCAGGGTGGAAGGGGGATCGCTGCGATCCTCACCCCGGCCCCAGCCGCACAGCCCGATGCTGAAACGCCCGCCCCGTCGCCCGCCGCCACATCGCTGCCGGTCAGCGCGGCGGCTAGCCCGTCGAGCAGCCCGGTGCCAACCCAGACGATCGAGGCGGCGCTTCCGTCCGCGCCGCCGGTGCCAGCGTTGCCGCCGATCGGCCCGGTGATCGAAATTGGTGCTCCGCCGAGCCCACCGCCCTCCGCTGACGGTCGGCTGGGGGCGCCGATCCCGCTGTTGCCGTCGGCCAAACCGGATGGCGCAGAAAATGCCGAGGCCTCGTCCCCGCCGCACAAGCCGGCCGCGCCCGGCCCGGGGAGCGGCGGGCTTTACTGAGAGCTGACCCTCGCGCGCTGCGGAAGACGAGCGCTAGGCTTGCGGCTTGGTGCCGACCGCGCAGTGCAGCGGGTGGGCCATCATCAGGAGGCCGTCTTCGACCGCGTTGGCGCGGGCCTCACGCCAGGTTCGAAGCTCTGCCTCGCTCAACAGCGAGAGCACATGGTCCTCGCGGTATCATGCGCTCAATCCACAAACGAGATTGTCATCCCGGCCTTCACCCGGATGACAATTTGATCATGCGATGACCCCGGCTTCGCGCAGCGCGGCGATCTCGGGTTCGGCGTAGCCGGCGTCGCGCAACACCTGGTCGCTGTGCTCGCCAACGCGCGGCGCGTGCCGCGGGCGCACCTTTTCCTGGCCGCGGATTTCGATCGGGCTGTTGACGGTCATGAAATCGGCGTCGGTGAAGGCGACGAGATGGCCGGCCGCTAGCACCTGCTCATCCTCGGCGACGTCGTGGGTTTCGGCGACGATGCCGAAGATGATGCCGGCCGCGTCGAGGATCTCACGCCACTCACGCAGGTCCTTCTGGGCGAACAGCCGGTCGAGGATCGCCACCAGCTCGCGTGCATTGGCGTCGCGCAAGGGCGAGGTCGCGAACCGCGCCGCCTCGAGGATCGGCGCCCCCGAACAGGCGTCGAAACACGATTTGAACTTGTCCCAGCGCCACTCGTCGGCGGCAATCGACAGCAGCAGCCATTTGCCGTCGCGGCATTGGTAATGCACCCTGAGCGCGCTCAGCGCGGCCTCGCGCGGCGGCTGCGGCACAACTTCGTCGCCGCACAACGCCGCCTGCACCGAGCAGCCGTTGGCCCACAGACCATTGGCGAGAAGGGACGAACTGACGTAATTGCCCTTGCCGGTGCGCTCGCGCTGATAGAGCGCGGTGACGATCGCGCCGTAGGTCGCCATCGACGAGGGGTGGTCGCCCATGCCGGGGAGCGAGCGGGCCGGGGTTGCCTCTTCGCCGGCACGCACGAGGTGCATGAGCCCGGTGCGGGCCCACCACGCGGTCGCATCGAAGCCGGGCTTGTTGGCTTCGGGACCCACTTCGCCATAGCCGGTGAACGACGCATAAATCAGCCGCTCGTTCAGCGGCGCCAGATCGTCATAGGTGATCGCCAGGCGCTGGCGCACCGGCGGCGGGTAGTTGGTGATGAAGACATCGGCCTCGGCGACCAGCCGGTAGAGCACCGCGCGCCCGGCCACGGCGCGCAGATCGAGCGCGAGCGACTGCTTGTTGCGCGCATCGAGGATGAAGCCCGGATTGAGCGGCCGCTCGGGCAGCGGAATGGCGCGCCGGCGGTATGGGTCGCCCATGCCGGGCGGCTCGATCTTGATGACCTTGGCGCCGAAATCCGACATCACCGTCGCCGCCGCCGGCCCGGCGATAAAGCTGGCGCAGTCGATGACCTTCAACCCGTCGAAGATGCGTTCGGTCACGCAATCGGTCCTTTCAATTAATCACAATGAGGCGGTGAGACAGCGAGAACCTCTTCTCACCGCCTCACGGCCCCGTTGATAAATCACACGGCCAAACGGTAGGTCTCGCCGTCGCGCACGATATGCCCGGCGGTGGCGCCGGCGAAATGAGTGCCGATGACGAGGACCGGGCGCTGGCAGAGCCCGCTCAACATGCGCTCCCTGGTGCGGCGCGCCTCCTCGGGGTCGCCATCGGCGGTCGACGACCAGTGCGGCCGGGCGATCTGGCAGGGGTGGTGCATGAAATCGCCGGTGATCAGCGCCTCCTCGCCCTCGGATTGGATGGCCACGCTGACATGGCCCGGGGTGTGGCCGATCGTCGGCACGAGGCTCACTTCCTCGCAGATCCGGTGATCGGTTTCGACGAGGTCGGCGAGGCCGGCCGCGTGGATCGGCGCGACCGAATCGGCAAAGACCGCCGCCATGTCGTCGCGCCCACGCTGCGCCCGCCAATGCTCGAACTCGATCCGGCCCATCAGATAGCGCGCCCGCGGAAAGGTCGGGGCCCAGGTCTTGGCGCCATTGGTGCCGTCGACCAGCATCGTGTTCCAGCCGACATGGTCGACATGGAGATGGGTGCACAGCACCGTGTCGATCGATTCGCGCGGGAACCCGGCCGTCGCAAGATCGGCGAGAAATGGTCCCTGGAGGTTGTTCCAGCTCGGGATGCGGCGCCCCTCCTTGTCGTTGCCGAGACAGGTGTCGACGATGATGCGGCGCTCCGGAGTTTCGACGACGAGTGCGTGGATGCTCATCTTGAGGCGCCCGCGCTCGTCGGCGAAATGCGGCTGCAACCACCCGATCGGCAGGATTTCCTCATCGGTCGCCTGGGGCAGGATAAAGCGGCTGCCGCCGGTCACCTCGAGTTCGACAATCTTGGTCACGGTGACCTTGCCGATGCGCCATTTCATCGGCGGGGCCTTCATGGCTTGGCCGCCTCGCCCTCGGCGGCGGCGGTTTTGTCGGGCTCGCTTTCGGCCATGCGGGTCACGGCGCCGGGGAGGCGCCGCTCGATCGCGCCAAGATATCGCGGCAGGTACAGTTTGACGGTGGTGCCGCGCCCCGGCGTGCTGTCGATGATACAACGGCCCCCGGAACGCGTGACAAAGCCATTCACCTGAGAGAGGCCAAGGCCGGTTCCCTTACCCGCGCCTTTGGTCGTGAAGAACGGGTCAAACGCCTTGTCGCGGACCTCTTGTGGCATGCCACAGCCGGTATCGCCGATCGATATCGTGACATACTCTCCCGCACTGACGCCTCGATGAGATGCGTCATCGCCGCCCTCAATTTGACAATTGGCGGTTTCAATGGTCAGGCGGCCCCGTCCGGCCATCGCGTCGCGGGCATTGAGGGCGAGATTGAGGAGTGCGCTCTCAAGCTGGTTGGGATCGACAAAGACCGGCCACAAATCGTCCGCCAGCCGGAATGCGGCCGTAACCTGGTCGCCCAGTGAGTGCCAGGCGAGGCTTGACGTGCGCGAAATCACCTCGTTGACGTCGAGCGGCTGGGGATCGACCGGCTCGCGGCGGGCAAAGCTCAACAGGCGCCGCGTCAGATCGGCCGCTCGCTCGCAGCCGCGCATCGCCGCGGCGATCAGCCTGTGACGCCTCGCATCCCCGGCGTCGATCGTCGCTTCAATGAGCGTGATGTTACCCGAGACGATCGTCAGCAGATTGTTGAAATCGTGCGCGATACCCGCGGTAAGCAAGCCCACCGCCTCCATCTTCTGCGCCTGGTGCAGCTGGGCTTCGATTGCCGCCCGCTCGGCAACCGCATCGTGCGCCTCGGCGAGCGCCTTCTGCTCGCGGCGGGTGCGGCGCAGCGCGACGAGGCTCAACAGCATCAGCCCGATCGCCGCGGGAACGCCGATCGCGGCATAGCCGGCCATGGTCTGCAGCCATTCGTCGAGGATCGAGGCTCGGCTCCGCCCGATCGTCACGTAAACCGGATAATTGGCCAGCCGCTCATAGGCGATGAGGTTGCCCTCTCCGTGGAACGCCGAACCGCTGGCAATGAGCCCTTTTGTCGCCTTGGCGGCGAACGCCGCCGCGAGGCCTGCGTCCTCTCTGGGGGGCGAGGCGGGCTCCGCGGTTTCGGGATAGCGCGCCAGGCTGGTGCCGTCCTCGCGCAGGACGCTCGCGGCATATTGCGCCGAGCCGCCGAGCAGCGAGTTGTAGAACGAGGCGACATAGGCGCCCGACACCGCGACGACGATCATGCCACGGAAATGACCGTCGGGCGTCTGCCGACGCTGGCTGACGGTGAAGTAGGGCTGGTAATCGCCGCCGCCGA
>DASYZD010000261.1:0-13872 GCA_035946655.1 Allostellaceae bacterium
CGATCGCTTGCGTCGAGGCGGGTGGGCTAGCGGTCGTCGATGTCCGCGTCGAGCCGGGCTACGCCCCGGTCAATTCGGCGGCGATCGCGCGCGGCGGGACGGATTGATCCGGCCATTCCTTGGCCGACCTGCATCGTCGCGAACATGATCCGGAATTTTGGCGACCACTCGGCGAATGAACGTACGTTTCTCGCCTGGGTACGCACGGCGATTGCCGTCATGGCCTTCGGCTTCATCGTCGAAAAATTCGATCTGTTCCTGGAGGTCGCAGCACCCTCCTTGGCAGGCCGCGCGCTGTCGTTGCCGGGCCAGAAATTCGGCAACGCGGCCGGCCTGGGGCTCATCGTTCTCGGCACCGCGATGATCGCGCTCGCGGCCTTTCGCTTTCTGACGACCGCGAAGGCGATCGACAGCGAAGAACCGCGCCGGGGTCCCGGCTCGCGCATCGATTTGGCGCTTGCGGGGCTGCTGATCCTCTTGGGTTGCGCCTTGTTCGTCTATCTGTCGCATGCCCTGGTCACGACGCTGTGAGGGTCGGCGGTGACTGCTGATATGCGACCCGCACCGCGATCCCAGGCTCGTCGCGTTGTCGCCCACCGTGCCGTGGTGGTAGCCTCGGGCCGGCAATCGGGCGGATCGCGAGAGGAAGCCGGCATGGCGCGGGGAGCGAGCGCAATCGAGCCGCTATCGGTGCAGAACGCTAAGAGGGCGCAAGTCCCCAAGGGCACCGACCTCGTCGAATGGTATTTCGAGCAGGGCTGGACCGACGGGCTGCCGGTCGTGCCGCCGACAAGGGAAGCGGTCGATGCGGCGGTCGATGCGCTCGGCGGCGATCCTGATTTCGTCGAGTGCCGGGTGCCGCCGCGCCACGGCAGCCTCAGTCGCGAAGTGCTCGCGATCAACCTGGTGATGGCCGGCTGCAAAGCCGAATACGCGTGCGTGGTGCGCGCGGCGCTCCTCGCGCTGACCCAGCCCGCCTTCAACCTCAACGGGGTGCAGGCGACGACGCATATGGCGGCCCCGCTCCTTGTCGTGAACGGGCCCAAGGCGCGCGAGATCGGGATGAATGGCGGGGCCAACGCCTTCGGCTCGGGCAACCGCGCCAATGCCACGATCGGCCGCGCGATCCGCCTCGTGCTGTTGAATGTCGGCGGCGGCTGGCCGGGCGACCTCGACAAATCGACGCTCGGCCATCCCGGCAAATACAGCTATGCCGTCGCCGAGAACGAGGCGGAGAGCCCGTGGGCGCCCTATCATGTCGAGAAGGGCTTTGCGCCTGAGGATTCAACCGTCTTCGTCATCGCCGCCGAGCCGCCGCATAGCGTCACCAACCACGTCGCCGGCGACCCCGAGGGCATCCTCGACAGCATCGCTTCGGCGATGAGCACGATCGCCCACAACAACGCGGTGTCATCCGGCCATTGCGCCGTCGTGATCGGCCCCGAGCACGCAAAGACGATCGCGGCCAAGGGCTGGACCCGGCACGACGTCAGAAACTATCTGCACATGAACGCCTATAATCTCTTTCGCGAGCTGGCGTTCGATCACCGCTATGGCCGGATTTACAACCGCAATCTGCCGCGCTGGTACAAGCGCGAGCCGGATTCGCGCATCCCGATCGTGCCCAGCCCCGACCACATCCACCTCTTTGTGATCGGCGGCGCGGCCGGGCGATTTTCCGCTTTCATCCCGGGCTGGGGACATATGTCCTCGCCGGTGTTGCGCGGCATCGACGGCGGCGGGCCGGCCGGCCCGGTCTGCGTCGACGGCACGTGTTATTTGTGACGGGAGACAAGCTGATGAGCGACGACGGGTTTGATGCGGTCTTCGACCCCCGAGGCCGGGTCGAGACCGGGCGGGTCGCGCCGGCGCCGCGGGTCAAGGACCTGGCCGGACTGCGTCTCGGGATCCTCGACAACACCAAATGGAACGCCAGCCGGCTGCTGCGCAAAACTACCTCGCGGATGGGCGAGCGGTACGCCTTCGCCGCGGTCAACTACTACCGCAAGGAGAGCTTCGCGAAAGTCGCCGACCCCGCGCTGATCGCGAGAATCGCCGCCGACAACGACATCGTCCTGACCGCGATCGGCGATTGAGGGTCGTGCACATCGTGCTGTACGCATGACGGCATCGCACTCGAAACGCTGGGACGGCCGACGGCAATCATCGTGACGAGCGAGTTTCTGCATGAGGCGGAGGTGCAGCGCGCCGCGCTCGGCATGCCGAACCTCAAACCGGTCGTCATCGATCACCCGCTCAGCACGATCTCGGATGCCGAGATCGACGCCCGCTCCGAACAGGCGGCCGAGCAATGCACCGCAATCTGGTGCGGCTGACCGATCGGCAATACGGTATATCAAGCTTTGACATAGTCCGGAGTTGGGATGAGCACCAATGTCCATCTCACACCCGAATTGGGGCGCTTTGCTCGCCAATGCGTCGCCGAGGGCCGCTCCAACAACGTCAGTGAGGTCGTGCGGTCGGCGCTGCGGCTGTTGCAGGACTGGGAAGAACAGCGCCAGCGCTTCACCGCGACGCTGATCGAGGCGGAGGAGGAGGGTGATCGGGAAGGCTGGTTGACCGTGGACGAGGTGCGAGCGGAGAAGCAGGCGATCATCGATGCCGGCCGGAAGTGACGTCGGCGGTACTTTCGCAGCAAGCTCGGCTAGAGCTGGCCAATGCGGTGCGGTGGATCGCGCGAGATAACCCGGTCGCGGCGCAAGGGTTGCTCGATGCCGTCGCACGTGCGGCCGAGCGTATCGGCAGGTACCCGAAAATTGGGAGGATTCGGCTGGAGCTGACCCCGATCCCGCGTTATCGGTTTCTAGTTCTGCCGGGTTACCCCTGCGCTAGAAGGTTCAGATGACCGACGATTTCGACCGCCGCGCGCATCGCTTTCCAGAGAGCCGGTATTTCGAGGACCTCGCGTTGGGCGAGCGCTTCTACATCCCGAGCCGGACCGTCACCGAGGCCAATTTCGCGGCGTTCCAGATGGTGTCGGCCGACAATCACCCGATCCATTACGATGTCGAATATTGCCGCGAGCGCGGCCATCCCGGCCCCTTGGCGCACGGGTTTCAGGTGCTGTGCTTTACCGCGGCCGGTGCCGGCACCTTCGCCCATGTCATCGGCGATTCGCTTGTTGCCTTCATCGAACAGTCGTCCAAATTCCTGAAGCCGGTCTATCCCGGCGACACGCTCTACCCGAGCCTCAGCGTCGCCGCACTGACCCCGCAGCGCACCACCGGAGTCGTGACGATCGCGGTCACCATGCATAACCAGAAGAATGAGCTGGTCCTGACCGGCGAACAGAAATACCTGCTGAGGAAGCGGAGGCCGGGCACACCCGTCACCCCCGTTCGATGACCGCGGCGATGAGGTCGGCGGCGCGCGCGCAGTCGGCCCGAGAGACATCGCGGTGCGTCACCGCGCGCACGGTGTGCGGCCCGAGCGCCGAGATCAGCACCTCGGCTTCCTTTGCCCGCGCGCTGATCGCGGCGGCATCGGGCAGGCCCGGGGCAAGGCGGAAGACAATGATGTTGGTCTGCACCGTGGCGAGGTCGAGCGCGATCCCGGGCAACCCGGCCAGCCGCTCGGCGATCAGACGCGCGTTGGCGTGGTCTTCGGCGAGCCGCTCGACATGATGATCGAGCGCGTAGAGCCCGGCAGCGGCAAGGATCCCGGATTGCCGCATCGCGCCGCCAAACATGCGGCGGACGCGTACCGCGCGGGCGATTTCTGCCGCGCCGCCGGCGATGACGCTGCCGACCGGGCAGCCCAGCCCCTTCGACAAGGCAACGGAAACCAGATCGAACGGCCGCGCCAGCTCGCTGAGGGTTAGGCCCGATGCGACCGAGGCGTTGAACAGGCGGGCGCCATCGAGATAGGAGGCCACGCCCGCCTCGCGCGCCGCCGCGCAGATTTCGGCCGCCGCGACCTGCGGAAACACGACGCCGCCGCCGAGATTATGGGTATTTTCGATCACAACAAGGCCGGTCGCGGGAAGGACGATATGCCCCGGAGCCTTCAACGTGGCGCGAAAGTCCTCGAGGGTGAACAGCCCGCCCGTGCCGATCGAGGTGAACAGCACCCCCGAATTGGCGGCTCCGGCCCCGGCCTCGAGCCACAGCATGTGCGCATCGGCGAGGATCACTTCGTCGCCGGGCCGGGTCAGGAGCTTGAGCGCGATCTGGTTCGACATCGTGCCGCTCGGCACAAACAGCGCGGCCTCCTTGCCGAGCAGCCCGGCGATGCGCTCCTGCAGCCGATTGACCGAAGGGTCCTCGCCGTATTGGTCATCGCCGACCGCCGCCTCGGCCATCGCGCGCCGCATGCCGGGCGTGGGCTTCGTCACGGTGTCCGAGCGCAGATCGATCGGTTCGCTATTCTGGGTCATCAACGCCTTCCACGACAGCCAATCCCGCGGCTGACTGCCATCAAATGACGATTACGGCCGGGTTGCAATCGGCGGTGAAGCGTGGTGTCATCGCCCATGGCTGTCTCACCGCGTGAGACGAGACTTATGTGGCATAGCTGGCGCGGCCTCGTCTGCGCCAGTTTGTTTTTTGCGGCATTCCTTGGCGCGGTGATGGCGCAGGAGCCGCATTTTTTCCGCATCGGCACGGCGGCAACCGGCGGCAGCTTTTTCGAGATCGGCGGGTTCGTCGCCAGCGCGATCTCAAGCCCGGCCGATGGCCCGATCTGCGGGCATGGCGGTAGTTGCGGCGTGCGCGGGCTTGTTGCGGTCGCCGAGGCGACGCCCGGCTCAATCGAGAATCTCCGCCTGATCAATTCCGGCCAACTCGAATCCGGCTTCGCTCAGGCCGATCTGGCGGGCTGGGCGTATAGCGGAGAAAATGTGTTTGCCCAAGCTGGCCCGTTCCGCCAGCTGCGGGCGATTGCCAGCCTGTTTCCCGAAGCAGCCCACCTCGTCGTCCGGGCGGAGAGCCCGATCCATTCGCTCACCGACCTAGCCGGCAAAAGCATCGCGTTCGGCGAGCCCGGCTCGGGCAGCGCTGCCGACGCTGTCGTCGTGTTCGCGGCAGCCGGGCTTGGCGGCGGTAGAGTCAGAGCCAAATACCTGCGACCGGGGCCGGCTGCCGCGGAACTCAAGGATGGAACGCTGGACGCCCTCTTTCTGGTGGGCGGTTACCCGGTTCCGGCGATTCGCGATCTTGCCGCCTCGGTGCCGATCCGGCTGGTGCCGATCGAGGGGCGGGTGGTCGACGTGCTGAAAAAGGATTTCGGCTTTTACCGCCGCAGCGAAATCCCCGCCGGCAGCTATCCCGGCGTCGACAGCGCCACTCCCTCTCTCGGCTTTTCCGCGCTATGGCTGGTCAACGCCGGTATCGACCCCGATCTGGTCTATGCGATAACCCAGGCGTTGTGGCATCCCGATACCGGGCGGTTGCTTGCCGCGCGCGACCCGATCGGCAACCGCATCCGGCTCGACCACGCGCTTGAGGGGCTTTCGGTGCCGCTCCATCCCGGTGCGGCGCGCTTCTATCGTGAGGCCGGCCTGCCGTTCGACGGCGTGCCCGAGGCGGCGAGCCAGCCGGCCGAGGAAAAACAGCCGTGAGCGCCGCGGTCAACCCCGGTTCGGCTGGCAACGGAAGTAGGACGGGATGAACTTTTTCGACCGCTGGCACGATTACTGGTCGCCGCGCGAGGCGATCGATACCTCGCCCAAGATCTCCGACGAGGTCAAATATACCACCTGCTACATGTGCGCCTGCCGCTGCGGCATCAAAGTGCACCTGAAGGATGGCGGGATCCGCTTCATCGAGGGCAATCCGAAGCACCCGGTCAACCGCGGCGTCATTTGCGGCAAGGGCGCCTCGGGTATCATGCAGCAGCTCTCGCCGGCGAAGTTGCAGAAGCCGTTGATGCGGGTCGGCGAACGCGGTTCGGGCGAATTCCGCGAGATCGAATGGGACGAGGCGATCGACACGGCGCTCGGCTGGCTGTCGCGGATACGGGCCGAGGACCCCAAAAAGCTCGCCTTCTTCACCGGCCGAGACCAGAGCCAGTCGATGACCGGGTTTTGGGCGACGCAGTTCGGCACCCCCAATTTCGCCGCGCATGGCGGGTTCTGCTCGGTCAACATGGCGGCGGCCGGGATGTATACGATTGGCGGCAGCTTCTGGGAGTTCGGCGAACCCGATTGGGAGCGCACGCGGCTGTTCCTCATGTTCGGGGTCGCCGAGGACCATGATTCGAACCCGATCAAGCTCGCCCTCTCCGGGCTGCGCCGGCGCGGCGCCAAATTCATCTCGGTCAACCCGGTGCGCACCGGATATTCGGCGATCGCCGACGAATGGGTAGGCATTCGCCCCGGCACCGACGGGCTCTTTGTCCTCTCGCTGATCCATGAGCTGCTGCGCGCCGACAAGATCGATTTCGCCTATCTCGGTCGCTACACCAATGCGGCCTGGCTGGTGATCCAGGCGCCGGGCGAGGCCGATGACGGATTATTCGCGCGCAACGCTGCGGGCGAGCCGCTCGTGCTCGATCATGCGGGCGGGCTCCAGGGCGCGATGGGGCTCGGCGTCGAGGCGCGGGTCGTCGGCGAAGCAACACTGCCGGATGGACGCCGCGCGGTGCCGGTGTTTCAGCTTCTGGCCGAACGCTATCTAGATCCGACCTATGCGCCGGACAACGTGGCGGCGACCTGCGGCATCCCCGCCGAGCGGATCCGCTCTCTCGCCGCCGAGATTGCCAAGGTTGCTTTCGAAGAGGAGATCGAGATCGCTCAGCCGTGGACCGATTGGGCCGGGCGCAGCCACGCGACGATGCGCGGGCGGCCGGTCTCGATCCATGCGATGCGCGGCATCTCGGCGCATTCCAACGGGTTCCACACCTGCCGCGCGCTCCATCTGTTGCAGATTCTCCTGGGCACAATCGATGTGCCGGGCGGCTGGCGCTACAAATCGCCCTATCCGAAACCTGCCCCGCCCGGTCCGAAGCCGGCCGGGAAGCCCGGCCAGGTCGCAGCGAACAAGCCGCTCGCCGGCGCGCCGCTCGGCTACGTCCTGACCCCTGAGGATCTCCTCCTCGACGCTGACGGCCGGCCCTCGCGCATCGATAAGGCGTTTTCCTGGGACGCCCCAATCGCCGCGCATGGCCTCATGCACATGCTGATCCGCAACGCCTGGAAGGGGGACCCCTACAGGATCGATACACTCTTCATGTATATGGCCAACATGGCGTGGAACTCGGCGATGAACACGGCCGAGACGATGCGCATGCTGACCGACAAGGACCCGGCGACCGGCGAATACAAGATCCCGCGGATCATCTATTCCGACGCCTATTACTCCGAGACCGTGGCCTATGCCGACCTCGTCCTGCCCGACACGACGTATCTCGAGCGCTGGGATTGCATCTCGCTGTTGGACCGCCCGATCGGCGGCGTCGATGGCCCCGCCGATTCGATCCGCCAGCCGGTCATCGCACCCGATCGTGACGTGCGCCCGTTCCAGGACGTCTTGATCGAACTGGGCGCCCGGCTCGGCCTGCCGGCTTTTGTCGACGCCACCGGCGCGCCGCGTTTCCCCGCCGGCTACAAGGATTATATCGCGCTCCATGAGCGCCAGCCCGGCATCGGGCCGCTCGCCGGCTGGCGGGGCGAAGACGGCGAAGCGAGCGGCAAGGGCGCGCCCAATCCAAACCAGCTCGACCGCTACATCGCCAATGGCTGCTTCTGGAAATACCAGCTGCCGCCCGAGCAGCTGTTTTATAAGCACGCCAACAAGGACTATCTCGAGAACGCGGTGGCGATGGGCCTCATTCCAGCGGCGGAGCCGATCGTGTTGCAGCTCTATGTCGAGCCGTTGCAGAGCTTCCGCCTCGCCGCGCAAGGGCATGGGGCGGTCGTACCGCCGGAGAAGGACCGGGAGCGGATCGCGACCTATTTCGACCCGCTGCCGTTCTGGTACAAGCCGTTCGAGGAGGCGCGCGTCGATCCGCACGCCTTCCCGCTGCATGCGATCACCCAGCGGCCGATGCAGATGTACCATTCCTGGCATTCGCAGAATGCCTGGTTGCGCCAGATCCTCGGGCAGAACCGCCTGTTCATCAACCGGGTGACGGCGCGCGGGCTTGGGCTTCGCGACGACGATTGGGTCTGGGTGTCGAGCCATGCCGGCCGAGTGAAGGCGCAATTGAAGCTGATGGATGGGGTCAACCCGGACACGGTGTGGACCTGGAACGCGATCGGCAAACGCAGCGGCGCCTGGAACCTTGCCGCGCAGTCGCCGGAATTCACCCGGGGCTTTTTGCTGAACCATCTGATTACCGAAATGCTGCCGCCGAAAGACGGCGACGAACTCTCCAATGCCGACCCGGTTACCGGCCAGGCAGCGTGGTACGATCTGCGCGTGCGGGTCGAAAAGGCGCTGCCGGCGGAGGTCGGCCACAGCGCGCCGAGTTTCGCCACGCTACCTCGCCTGCCCTCGCTCCTGGCGCCGCCGTCACTCCTCAGCTATGGGGTAGAACCTTCGGAGACGGCGCCGTGACCGACCTGCCGCTCGCGCATCCCGGCCAGAAAAAGCTCGGCCTCGTCATCGACCTCGATCTCTGTGTCGGCTGCCATGCCTGCGCCACCGCTTGCAAGGAATGGAACAGCGGCGGCCACATGGCGCCGCTAACCGATTTCAACGCTTACGGCGACAATGCCTGGGGGGTGTGGTTCAACCGCATCCATTCGTTTGAGGAAGGTGGCTCGGAGGGAGAGGGCGGCGGCGCGCGGACCGTGCATTTCCCGAAATCCTGCTTGCATTGCGATGAGCCGGCCTGTGTCACCGTGTGCCCGACCGGCGCCTCCTACAAGCGTGCCGAGGACGGCATCGTGCTGATCAACGAGAGCCTGTGCATCGGCTGCAAGCTGTGCTCGTGGGCCTGTCCTTATGGCGCGCGCGAGTTCGACGCCGATGTCGGGGTGATGAAGAAATGCACGCTGTGCATCGACCGGATCTACAACGACAACCTCGCGCCCGAGGAGCGTGAGCCCGCCTGCGTCATGGTCTGCCCGACCAAAGCCCGCTTCTTTGGCGATCTCGGCGACCCCAACTCTTCGGTGTCGGAATTGGTGGCCGCGCGCGGCGGCCAAGACCTTCTGCCCGAGCTCGGCTACCGGCCGGTCAACAAATACCTGCCGCCGCGCCGCGAGCGACGATCGTCGCCCCCGCTCGACCTCGTCGCGCTCGCCACGGCCGAACCGGAGACCGGCGGCAACGCACTGTTGCGCTGGGTCGACCGGCTGCTGTCGCGCTGACATCCGGAATAAGCCGACCCCATGCACCCAGCCCTGTCGATCGTCTTCTTCACCACCATGTCCGGCGCGGGCTTTGCGCTGTTGCTGCTGATCGGGCTCGGCGTTCCGTTCGGCTTGCTGCCGGCCGATCCCCTGTTCGGACTGGCCGCGCTGGCGACGGCGGCGGCGCTGGCGGCCGGCGGGCTGGTCTCGTCGGTCTTCCACCTCGGCCGGCCGGAGCGGGCCTGGCGCGCTTTTTCGCAGTGGCGCTCGTCGTGGCTGTCGCGCGAAGGGGTGTTGTCGGTCGCGACCTTTGTCCCCACCGCGATTTTTGCGATCGGCTGGATTTTGTTCGGCGCCGTCTCGGGAGTGATCGGGCTGTGCGGCGTCCTCGCCGCTGCGTTTGCCGCCGGCACGATCTATTGCACCGGGATGATCTATGCCTCGCTGAAGCCGATCCATCAGTGGCACAATCGCTGGGTCGTGCCGAACTACCTCGCGCTCGGGCTGATGAGCGGGTTCCTGGTGCTCGACCTCATTGTCCGGGTTTGGGTGCCCCGGCCGGTCGGCACCGCGGTCCTGACCCTCTTGTCGCTCGCTCTGGCATGGTCCTGCAAGGAAGCCTACTGGCGGTTCATCGATACCACTTCCGCCCCAAGCAGCGTTGCCAGCGCGACCGCGCTCGGCCGGGGCGGTCGGGTACAAATGCTCGAACCGCCGCACACCGAAGCCAATTTCCTGCTCCAGGAGATGGGCTTCCAGATCGCCCGCAAGCACCGGATCCGCCTGCGCGCGGTGGCCCGCCTCGCCGGCTTTGCGGCGCCGATGCTGTTGACGGCAATCGCGGCAATCGCCCCCGCCGGCCCTGGAGCGCTGGCCGCCGCGTTGGCGGTGGCGAGCGCGGCCATTGGCCTGGTCGTCGAGCGCTGGCTATTCTTCGCCGAGGCGAAGCATACGGTGATGCTGTATTACGGCGCCGCCGCGGTGTGATGCGGCATCGCGGGCCCGCACCTAGAGCATAGCCGGGTTGGCTGGAATCGCTGAAAGGGGATTCCGGCGCGAGAGAAAGTGTGATTCGCTGCATGAGCCACAAGATGTGGGGGGCAGCGATGGCGTGGCGGCAGGGGCAGAGCTATTCGGAGGATCTTCGGGCGCGGGTGTTGGCGGCGGTGGACGGCGGCATGGCGGCGCGGGTTGCGGCAAAGGTTTTCCGGGTCAGCGTGTCGTACATCTACAAAGCGCTGATCCGGCGGCGCCGCACCGGCAAGCTGACCGCCAGCGCGCGGCGCGGTCACCGGCCGCGCAAACTGTCGCCGGTGCAGGAAGCCGCCTTGGCAGTCCATATCGAGGCGCACCCGGACCACACGCTGAAGGCATTGCAGGCCTGGCTGTTGGCCGAGCATCAGGTTCGGTTGAGCAACGGGGCGATGTGGTCGGCGGTCGCCCGGCTCGGGTTGTCGTTTAAAAAAAGACGCTCCGCGCGAGCGAGCAGGACCGTCCGGACGTCGCCGCGCGGCGCCGCATCTGGCGCGCGGCGCAACCCTTCATCGATGCCGACAAGCTGGTCTTCATCGACGAGACCGGTGCCAGCACCAAGATGACCCGGCTCTACGGCCGCGCCCCGAAGGGCCGGCGGTTGTTCGCCAAGGCGCCGTTCGGCCATTGGAAAACCACCACCTTCGTCGCCGCATTGCGGCGCGATGGGCTCGGCGCACCGATGGTGCTCGATGGGCCGATGACCGGCCACGCCTTCCTTGCCTATGTCGAACAGGTGCTGATCCCGACCCTCAGTCCCGACGACATCGTCGTGCTGGATAACCTGCCGGCCCATAAGATCGCCGCCGTGCGCGCTGCAATCGAGGCCAAGGGCGCGCAGTTCTTTCTGTTGCCGCCCTATTCGCCCGACATGAACCCGATCGAGATGGCCTTCGCCAAGCTCAAGACGCTGCTGCGCCAGGCGCCTGAGCGCACTCGCGACGGCCTGTGGAACCGCATCGGCGAGCTGCTCGACCACTTTGCCCCCGACGAATGTGCCAACTACTTCCAAGCCGCCGGCTATCGCGAGTCATTGTGAAAGTGCTCTAGCGGTTGAGCCAGCGCCGGGCGAAGCCCAAAAGCCCCTGCGGCAGGAAAATCACGATGGCGATAAAGATGACCCCCACCGGGACCAGGTAGCTCATCCCGGCCAGCCCGCCCATTCCCAGCGGGTCCAGATATTTGGCGGTGAAAAGGCGGGAAAATCCCTCGCGCAGCAAGAGAAAGAACCCGGCGCCGGCGAGCGGTCCGACGAGGGTCCCAACGCCGCCGATGACGTTGTAGATCACGGTCTCCCCAGACACGACGAAGAACACGAAATCGGGCGCGGCAAACTCGTTCTGGAACGCATAGAGGACCCCGGCGAGCCCGGCGAACAGCCCCGACAGCATCACCGACACCATCTTGTAGCGCTCGACCGCATAACCGACCGCGCGGGTGCGCGCCTCGTTCTCGCGGATCGACTGCAGCACCATGCCGAACGGCGATTGGGTGATCCGCCGCAACACGAGGTAGGACCCGGTGACTACGGCGAGGACGAACCAATGGAGGGTGGTCGCGGTGAACGGCAGCGAAAACAGCCCCGGAATGGCGAAGGGCGGCCGCTCGAAGGTCAGTCCGTTCTCGCCGCCGGTCAGCGAGGTCCAGGTGAAGATGATCACATAAAAAATCTGCGAGAATATGAGGGTCGTGATCGCGAAATAGATGTCGCGCAGGCGGGTCGAGAAATACGCGACAAAGGCCGCCACCGCCGCCGCGGCAACAAGGCCCGCGGCAAGCGCCAGCCACAAATTCGGCGGATGCGAATTGAGGAGCGCCGCCGCCGCGCCATACATGCCGAGGCCGAAGAACGCCGAATGGCCGAACGACACCATGCCGGTGTAGCCGATCAACAGATCCGACGACATCGCGAGCAAGCCCCAGATCAGGATCTCGGTCAGGAGACGGCGCCAGAATACCGGCAGAATGAGCGGCGCCACCGCCAATAGCGCGACGATCATGCCAAGACCGATCCAGAAGACCACTCTGTGGCGCGACGTCATTTAGGGGTAGGGGCAAAAAGGCCGGTCGGCCGGAACAGCAATGTCAGGATGAGGACGACAAACGAGACGATGACCGCCTGGGACGGGCTTACCCACAGCGCCGCGTAGGCTTCCAAAAGACTGATGAAGATCGCCGCGGCGATCGAGCCGCCGAGATTGCCCATGCCGCCGACGACGACGACGATGAAGGCTCGGAGGATCCAGTTGACCCCCATCGCGTAATCGACGCCGACCAGAGGGGCGAACAACACCCCGCTCGCCGCCGCCATCGCCGATCCGATCGCGAAGACGCCGGTCAACACCCAGGGCACCGGGATCCCCATCGCCTGCGCCATCACCCGGTCCTGGGTGGTAGCGCGGATCCAGATCCCGTAGGTGCCGAATTTGAGGAACAGCCACAGCCCGCCGATGATTGCCGCGGCCAACCCGGCGATGATCAGGCGGTACCACGGGTAGTCGAGGTAGAACAGCGTGAAATGGCCGGCGAACGGCTCGGGGATCTTTCGCGCCACCGGACCGAACTGCCACAACGCATAGTTTTGCAAGACCAGCGAGATGCCAAAGGTCGCCAGAATCGTCGTCAGCGGGTCGCGGCCGACGAGCGTGCGCAGCGTCGTCAGATAGACCGCGGCCCCGAAGACTCCGATCACGACCGCAGCGGCGACGAGCGCGAGCCAGAAACTGCCGGTCGCCGCCAGCGTGATGACGCCGACATAGGCGCCCAGCATGAGGAATTCGCCATGCGCGAAATTGACGACGTCCATGATGCCGAAAATCAGCGTCAAACCCGACGCGACCAGCGCCAGGATCATGCCGCTGACGATGCCGTTCAGTGTCTGGATGACGAAATGTGCAAACGACGCCGCCATTTCAGACGCCGAGATACTGGTGGATGACTGCATCGCCGACATGCAATTCGCCGGCCGGGGCGTGGTGGCGCACGACGCCCTTTTCGATGATGTAGACGCGCTGGCTCGCGGCTAGGGTCAGCGGTACATTTTGTTCGACCAGCAGCACCGCCACGGACTCGCCGCGCAACACCTCGATAATTGCGCTGATCTGCGACACCATGCGCGGCATCAGCCCTTCGGTTGGCTCGTCGAGCAGCATGATTTTCGGCTCGAGCATCATCGCTCGGGCGATCGCCAGCATCTGCTGTTCCCCGCCCGAGAGGGTGCCGCCGGCCTGGTGGCGCCGCTCGGCGAGCACCGGGAAATATTGATAGGTTTTGTCTAGCAGCTCCTGCTTCCTGGCCTTACCGACGCCGTGGCGGTCGAGCCCGGTTCGCAAATTCTCGACGACCGTCAAGAGCGGGAAGATCCGCCGGTCCTCGGGAACATAGCCGATCCCGAGCCGCGCCACCCGGTGCGCCGGCATCCCCGTGGTGGGCTGGCCGTCGAACAGCACCCGGCCGGCAGTGGGATGGACGAGCCCGGCGATCGCTTTCAAGGTCGTGCTCTTGCCGACGCCGTTGCGGCCCAAAAGCCCGACCACCTCGCCGCGGCCAACCTCCAATGAGATGCCATGGAGGATGTGGCTCTT
>DASYZD010000262.1:0-1537 GCA_035946655.1 Allostellaceae bacterium
GCTCTTCAGGTTAAACTACCCCCTTTTTCGTCATGGCCGGCACATGGCCGGGGATGACGAGTTAAGGCCTTGAAGGAGGCTCTGATGGCGACAGAGATCGGCAGTTTGGTCGACAGCGATCGCGGCCTTATCAGCCGCCGCATCTTTATCGAGCCCGAGATTTATCAGGAGGAGTTGCGCCAGATCTTCGCGCGCTGCTGGCTCTACCTATGCCACGACAGCCAGATCCCGCAGCCCGGCGATTTCTTCACGACCTATATGGGCGAAGACCCGGTGCTCGTGGTGCGGGACACTAGCGGCATCGTCCGCGCGTTTCTCAACGTCTGCCGCCACCGCGGCAATCGCCTCTGCCGCGCCGACAATGGCAACGCGGCGAGCTTCACCTGCGCCTATCACGGCTGGACCTATAAGAATGACGGTACGCTCAGCGGCGTCCCCTATTTGAAGGAGGCCTATCACGACCAATTGCGGCGCGAGCGTTGGGGCCTCGTCCCGGTCGCGCAGCTTGAGCATTACAAGGGCCTGTGGTTCGCCACCTTCGACCCCGCGGCGCCATCGCTCACCGAGTATCTCGGCGAGATGGCGTGGTATCTCGACAATTTCATCGACCGCCGCGAGGGCGGCATCGAGATCGTCGGGGGCCATAAATGGGTGATGCCGTGCAACTGGAAATTCCCGGCCGAGAATTTCGGCGGCGACGCCTACCACGTGCCGTGGAGCCACCTGTCGGCGGTCAAGACCGCTTTCAGCACTGGCGTCACGACCAAGCCCAACGCCACCGGCCACATGGTCTCGCCCGGCAACGGGCATATCTCGATCTGCGTCGGGGCAACCGACAACGGCGAGCCGCCGATGCCGGAGCTCCAGGCCTATGAGGCGGCGACCCGCGCGGAAGTCGAGAGCCGGCTTGGCCCCCGCTCGCGCCTCGTCAACCCGATCGTCGCGACGATGTTCCCGAATTTCTCGCTGCTGCGCGCCACCTCGCGCACGCTGCGGGTGTGGCACCCGCGCGGCCCCGACAAGACCGAAGTCTGGTCGTGGGTCTTCGCCGACAAGGCCGCGCCGCCCGCGGTCAAGGAGGCGATCCGGCTCGCCGGGGTGCGCGGGTTCAGCCCGTCCGGCACCTTCGAGCAGGACGACATGGACAATTGGCAGGAATGCACCCAGACCTGCCGCGGCGTCGTCTCGCGCCGGATGCCGCTCAACACCCAGATGGGGCTCGGCCACGAGCGCTTTGACCCCGCGCTCGGCGCCTGGTCCAGCGAATTTCGCATGAGCGAATCAAACCATCGCCAGTTCTACCGGCGCTGGGCCGAATTGATCGCGGCGGCGAATTGGGCCGATCTGCCGAACGGCGCGGTGCGGAGGCTCCAGGGGAGTAGAGCGCATGCGTAACGCCGACGTCCTGCGCGAGGTCGAGCAGTTCCTCTACCGGGAAGCCCGCATGCTCGACGATCGGCGGTTCCACGAGTGGCTGACCCTCTTCACCGACGATGTGCGCTACTGGATGGCGTCCCGCACCAACCGCTATCCGAAA
>DASYZD010000263.1:0-2402 GCA_035946655.1 Allostellaceae bacterium
TGCGGCAAAGCAGCTCGCCCACAACTACTACACGCAGTTCAGCGACCTGGCGCGTCAGGGCGGCATGCAGGCGGTCGCGAAGAGCGAGCATTTCGGCGAGCTGATCAGGAGCAATCCGGCGAACCGGGAGCGCCTTCTTGCGACCGACCCCGAGCGTTTCATCGCCATCATGGAGCGCTGGCACAAGAGCTTCGCGGAGGGGGCAGACCATTCGGTCATCGGGGTCAGCGAGGAGGAGCTGCGCTCGCTCGCCGTGCCGGCCTGCGTCATCCCCGGCAACGACCGGGTGCACCCGCGCGAGCCCGGCCAGGCCGCGCACCGCCTGATGCCGTTGAGCGAATACCGCGAGGTGCTGACCGAGGATCGCCCCGACGTCGATGTCGCGCTCGAGGATTGGGAGAAAAAGGACGGCTTGCTGGCGGCGATCCTGATCGACTTCCTGCGCCGCGCCGAGCGGGCTTGACGCTTACCACGCCGAGGCGCGCGGCCGCGAGGGCGCGGCGCCGAGGCGCCCGACCAGCGGCAATTTGAGCGCCGGGGCGCGAAAGTCGAGCCCGAAACTGAGGCCCAGCAGGTTGATCTCGATCCCCTCCTCGCGCGCCATCAAGAGGCCGGCGAGCCCGCACAGCGACAATTGAAAGCCGGTGCCGCTCGGCACCCCCGCGGCGAACCTGCGGTGGCCGAGAAAATCCTTGCCGAGCGCGTGCGCCGGCAGGGCGAGCCCGAGCTCGGGAACGCGGCGCGCGATGTAGGCGACAAAGGTGTTGCTGTTGGGGCCTGGCCAGGCGCGATAGGAGCGCGGGTAGGGATAGTCCGCGACCGCGGCGCGGATCTTCTCGATCGTCGCGTCGCATTGCGGGCCGCGCCGCTCGAGGAGGATTTGCGGTCTGGCGCCGAACCAGTAGTTGTCCGGGCCGGTGCGGTCGATCCGCACGGCGGGGGCGCCTCGCTTCACGCCGAAACCCATCACCTCGAAGCGCGTATAGGCGGGCGCGCCCGACGGCTTCACTGCAATCCAGCTGTGCAGCGAAAAGACGCCTTTCCACGACACCGCGCGCGCGGCGTAGACCTGGACCACCGCCTCCGGCGTTGCCGCCGGGTCGGGCGCAAGGCCGGTCGCATCGCGCCGCGCCTGTCGCCAGGGAGCCTCTCGACCGAACATCCGGACTGTCTATCCCGTTCGCGGCCGCCCGCCAAGCCGATGCACGGACAGACGTCATCGATCGCCGATCAAATATTGATTTAAAATATTATAAATAGCCTAGAAAGGTGTTTGGAGTAAATTAACGGTTCATAAATAATTCTCTTAGACAGTGCGTCGATGCGTCCGCGCCGACACGCTGCGCGGCCACGGAACGGAAAAAGGTGTGGGCTTATGGGTGATCGGACAACGGCCTTGATCGGCCGCCTGTGGGCCGACAGGCGAGGCGTCACCGCCATCGTTACGGCGTTCGCCATGTTGGCGCTTATGGGCGTCGCCGGCCTCGGAGTCGACGTGGTCTATTGGGAGTTGACCGGCCGCAAGATGCAGAGCGCGGCCGATGCGGCGGCGCTTGCCGCAAGCGTCGCCGTGGCTGCGGGCGACAACTACACCAATGCCGCGGACGCGGTGACCGCCAGCTATGGCTTCGTTAATGGCAAGAACGGCGTCAGCGTCTCGGTCAACCCTAACTCCGGCAGCAGCGGCAAAAATGTTCAGGTCAACGTCTCGCAGCCGGCGCCGCGCTATTTCACGCGTCTCTTCCTCGCCTCGGCGCCGACCGTGGCAGCGAGCGCGATCGCCAAGCCCCCCGCCAATACGGGCGCCGGCACGATGTGCATCATGGCGCTGGACACGACCGCGGGGGACAGCGGGACGGTCAGTCTCAGCGGCAGCATCAACGGCTGCCTTGGCGGCGCATTCGATTCGACTACCGGGAGCTGCTCGTCGCCGACCTGCGACCTCTACAACGACTCGCCGGATGCGACTTCGACGACATTCAGCGGCGGCGCCTCTCTGACCGCCGCCCACATCCTGCTATCCGGCGGCTACAGCCTCGGCGGCAGTTCCACGATATCGCCCGATCCGCCGGCGACCTATGTCGCCCCGACCCCCGACCCGTACAGGCAGCTGTCGATCAGCACCTCCTCCGGGCAGATCACAGTCTCCGACCCGTACTTCTCGCTGTCGAAGACCTATTCGGCCTGCACCGGCAGCAACAAGATCGACGTGAACGCCGGGGCGCTGTTGACAGTCAACCCGGGCGTCTATTGCCATATCGCCGTCGAAGCCGGCGGCCAGCTGACCCTCGGCGCCGGCACCTACGTCATCGATCGCGGCAATCTGAAGATCAAGAGCGGCACCGGAAATTACGGCAGCCTGAGCGGCACCGGGGTGACGATCATCCTGACCAGCAGCCATT
>DASYZD010000264.1:0-9020 GCA_035946655.1 Allostellaceae bacterium
GGCATGGGCGCAACGCGGCATATGGGCAGCGGTGCGGATCTTGCTATGCTGCACCGCTGACACGCAAGCCTTGGGAGGCCGTCATGGCTGATCGTCTGACCCGTCGCAGCTTCGGTAAAGTCGCCGCCGGCGCCGCGCTCGCCGCCGCCGCGCCGCGCCGGGCGGCGCGCGCCGCCGCGGACAAGACGCTTCGCTTCATCCCGCAATCGGATCTGCATGTACTCGACCCGATCTGGACGACCGCCTACGTCACCCGCAACCACGGCTACATGGTGTTCGACACCCTCTTTGCGATCGACGACAAGTTCAAGCCGCACCCGCAGATGGTCGGGCAGTTCGAGGTTTCGGCGGACAAGCTCACCTATAGTTTCGTTCTGCGCGACGGCCTCAAGTGGCATGACGGAACGCCGGTGCGGGGCGCCGACTGCACCGCCTCCTTGAAACGCTGGATGGCGCGCGACGCGCTCGGCCAGACGATGGCGACGGTCGTCGGCGAGATGAAGGGCGGCGACGACAAGAATTTCTCGATCCACCTGAAGCAGCCGTTTCCGGTATTGATCGATGCGCTGGCCAAGGTGTCGAGCCTGGCGCCGTTCATGATGCCGGAGCGTTTGGCCAAGACCGACCCGTTCACCCAGGTCACCGAGATGGTCGGCTCGGGCCCCTTTAAGTTCGTCGCCGCCGAGTATCAGCCCGGCAACAAGATCGTCTACGTCAAGAACGCGGATTACGTGCCGCGCGCGGAGCCGCCGGTGTGGGCCTCGGGCGGCAAAATCGTCAAGGTCGAGCGGGTCGAGTGGCATGTCATCCCCGACGACACCACGAAAATCTCGACCTTGACCAGCGGCGAAGCGGATTGGTGGGAAAACCCGGCGCCCGACAACTGGCCCGTGCTCGCCGGCAATGCCGATGTCGCGCTGGCGATCGCGGACCCGCTCAAGACCTCCGGCTGCATCCGCTTCAATTGGCTGCACCCGCCGTTCGACAACGTCAAGATGCGCCAGGCGGTGCAGATGGTGGTCAACCAGGCCGACTTCATGACCGCCTATGCCGGCGACAAAAAGAACTGGAACGTCTGCGCCAGCGTCTTCACCTGCGGCACGCCGATGGCGGGCGACGCAGGCTCCGCAGTCCTCTCCGGCAAGCGCGACTACGACAAGGCGAAGCAACTGGTCAAGGAGGCCGGCTATAACGGCGAGAAAATCGTCGTCCTCGATGCGGTCGACCAGCCGTTGATCCACGCCGAGGCGCTGGTGCTGAGCGACGAACTGAAAAAGCTCGGGCTCAATGTCGAATATGTGGCGGCCGATTGGGGTACCGTCGTCACCCGCCGGGCCTCCAAGAAGCCGTCGGCAGAAGGCGGCTGGAACATCTTCGAGACCGGGTGGGTCGGCGCCGATACGCTCGATCCGTCGAACAACGTCATGCTGCGCGCCAACGGCGACGGCGCGTGGTTCGGCTGGCCCAAGGACGACCAGCTCGAGGCGTTGCGGACGCAATGGCTCAACGCCAGTGATAGCGAGGAGCGCCAGGGGATCGCCGCCAAACTGCAGCAGCGCGCCTTCGAGGTGGTGCCCTATATTCCGACCGGACAGTTCGTCAACCAGACCGCCTATCGCAAGAACATCAAGGGCATCGTGCAATCGCCGGCGCTGTTTCTGATGTGGAACGTCGAAAAGACGTGAGGCGAGCCGCGTCGACTCGGTACAAGGTCCCTGCGGAAGCAGGGACCCATTGTTTATCCTTCGATTTGCGGATGAATGGATCCCGGCCTGCGCCGGGATCTTCATTGCCATTCATCGCGCGCGGAGCTGAAGCCGGACTGCTCGGTCATTTCCCCAGCAGCTTGGCGCCGGGCGGGGTCGGCACCTCGAAGACGTTGAGGGTCACAGAGACGAACGAGTAGTAGCCGATGAGGCCGGCGAGATCGACCGCGCCCTTTTCGCCAAAGCGCTTCTCGACGCGCGCCAGCGTCGCATCGTCGACCCGGTGGTCGTCGTAATAATCGCGGCAGAAATCGTAGACGATCTGGTCGTCGGGGTCGCTGAATGTGGGGGTGCGGCGCTCGGCGATCGCGTCAATCTGGTCTTGCGTGAGGCCCGCCTGCAGGCCGAGGCGGACATGCGCGGTCCATTCGAACTGCGCGGTCCAGTAGCGCGCCGTCATCAGGATCGCGATCTCGGTCTGCTTCGGCGTGAACCCGGTGCCGAAGCGGACATGGGCGCCGAGCTTGTGGGCGTGGTCGGCGAGCCCCGGACTTTTCAGCCAGACATGCACCGGCGGCGGCACCGAGCCCCGCGGCCCGGCCTTGCATTCGTTCCACACGCGGCGCTGCGCATCATCGAATTTCGTTTCGTCTTGCTCCTGGTAGCGCGGCATATCGGCTCTCCGGGGTTGGCAGGGGGTGGCGCCGATCATACTGTCCGGGCGGCAGATGAGGAGGCCGAATATGGAGCGGCGCCGGCTTGGGTCATTGGAGGTCTCGGCGATCGGGCTCGGTTGCGCGACGATGACCCCGTTCTATGGGCAGCCCGACCCCGCTTCCGGCATCGCGACGATCCGGCGGGCGCGCGAGCTCGGCATCGATTTTCTCGATACGGCCGATGGCTACAGCCGCGGACGCAACGAAGATTTGATCGCTGAGGCGGTCGCGGGCCATCGCGCGGATTACATCATCGCCAGCAAGTTCGGCAATCTCGGCCTCCTCGGCGACCCGCGTTTCGCCGACGGCCGCCCGGAATACGTCCGCGAGGCGTGCGAGAAGAGCCTGAAGCGGCTCCGGACCGAATTCATCGACCTCTATTACATCCACCGCATCGACCCGACCGTGCCAATCGAGGAGACGGTAGGCGCGATGAGCGAATTGGTCAGCGAAGGCAAGGTGCGTCATCTCGGGATCTGCGAAGCCGGCGCGGCGACGATCCGGCGGGCGCACGCGACGCACCCGATGAGCGCGGTGCAGATCGAATATTCGCTGTGGAGCCGCGATGTCGAAGCCGAGATCCTGCCGCTGTGCGAAGCGCTCGGCATCGGCTTTGTCGCCTATAGTCCGCTCGGGCGCGGGTTCCTGACCGGCACGGTGACCGGCCCCGAGACACTGGGTGAGGGTGACGCGCGCCGCAACATGCCGCGCTTTCAGGGCGACAACCTCCAGCACAACTTGGCGCTGGTCGAAGAACTGAAGGCGCATGCCGCGGCGGAACGCTGCACCCCGGCGCAGCTCGCCCTCGCCTGGCTCCTGTCGCGCCGCCCGTTTGTCGTGCCGATCGCCGGGACCAGCCATGTTCGCTGGCTGGAAGAAAATGCAGCCGCGGCGGACCTTGCCATTTCGTCCGATACGCAAGATGCACTCGATCATGTCTTCGCGCCCGGGGCTGCCAGCGGCACGCGTTACCCGGCCGGCGCTTTGGCGCGGCTGATGATCTGAGACGCCGGCGTCATTGCGAGGAGCGCAGCGACGCGGCAATCCCGAGGGACTGTGCACACTCGGGCGCGAGATTGCTTTGCTGCGCTCGCAATGACAGGGTGAGGGTAAGGAGGAGCGGGTAATGGAATTCGGCATGTTTCACGAGTTTCCGTCGATGCCGGGGCGGGGCGAATCGGAGATGTTCGACGAGGCGATGGCGCAGGTCGACGCCGCCGAGCGCTGGGGCCTCGATGTGATGTGGTTGGCCGAGATCCACTTCGCGCCGGAGCGCACTTACCTCTCTTCGCCCCTGGCCATCGCCAGCGCGATCGCGGCGCGCACCCGGCGCATGAAAATCGGGATCGCGGTGCAGGTGTTGCCGCTGTGCCATCCGTTGCGCCTCGCCGAAGAGGCTGCGACGGTCGACCAGGTGAGCCAGGGGCGGCTCATCTTCGGGGTCGGACGCTCGGGCGTCGTCGGCACTTACGATGCCTATCAGGTGCCCTATGAGGAAAGCCGCGAGCGCTTCGCTGAAATCTTCGAGATCGTCAAACTCGCGTGGACCGCGCCGCGGTTTTCCTATGAGGGCCGGTTTCACAGCTTTCACGACGTCGCCTGTGTGCCGCGCCCCTACCAGGGCCGGATGCCGCCCATCCGGATCGCCGCCAGCACGCCCGACACCTTTCCGGCGATCGGCGCCCAGGGCTATCCGGTGTTCGCCAGCGTGCGCCACGCCACCTGGTCCGACATCGCCCCGCAGATCGCCAGCTATCAGGAGGGCTGGCGAGCGGCCGGCCATCCCGGGCGCGGCAAGGCCTATGTCTCGGCGCCGATCTATATCGCCGAGACCGAGGAGCGCGCCCGCGCCGAGGCCGAGGCGAGCGTCACGCACTTTTATCGCCTGCAATACGAGTTGATCGCCGACTCGGCACGGCGCTCCGGCCGGCAGGCTTTTATCGACCGCGCCGAACGCCTGCGCACGCTGACCTACGCCGATGTGCTGCGCGGCAATGTGCTGGTGGGCACGCCCGACAGCGTCGCCGAGCGGCTGCGCCGGCTGCAGGACGAGATCGGCTTTGACGGGATCCTCGCCGAACTCAATTGCGGCGGCCTCATCCCGCATGACCGGGTGCTGAACGCGCTGAGGCTCCTGTGTCAGGAGGTGATGCCGCGCTTTGGCTAGCCCTATCGCGGGCGCAGCGAGACCGCGCGTGATGCATCCCTCCTCAATGGTTGGTTGGCTGGCGCGGCACCGGCTCGAAGCGGGGCTGACCCTGCGCATGAGTGCGGCCGGGCTCATCACCTTCGCGATCGCCCATTTGCTCGGCCTGACGCAGGTCTATTGGGCGGTGCTGACCGCGGTCATCGTGACCCAGGCGAGCGTCGGCGGCTCGCTCAAAGCCATGCTCGACCGCTTTATCGGCACGATCGGCGGCGCCGGCTGGGGCGTTGTGGTGACCTTGGCGATCCCGCATTCGGGGGTCTTGTCGACCGGGTTCGCGCTCGCCGTCGCGCTGGTGCCGCTGGCGGCGGTAACGGCGTTGCGGCCAAGCTACCGGATCGCGCCGGTGACTGCAGCGATCGTCCTCTTGGCCTATCCCAACGAGAGCGGGGTCGTCTTGGCGGCGCTCGAACGGGTGTTCGAAATCGCCCTCGGAAGCCTCGTCGCGCTTGGCGTAGCGCTGCTGGTGTCGCCGGCGCGCGCGGGCGACCTCCTCTGCACGGCCGGCCGGGACGCGCTCGCGCTGATGGCCGAGCAGGTGCGGGTGCTGCTCAGCGCGGTCATCGCCCCGGCTGATGCCGTCCGCGTGCAGAGCCTGCACGACCGCATCCGCGCCGCGGTCGAGCGTGCCGCCGCCGCTGCCGACGAAGTCGATCGCGAGCGCCGCAGCTACATCACCGAGGCCCCCGACCCCGATCCTCTGGTGCGCACCCTGCGCCGACTGAGCCACGATCTGGTGATCATCGCACGCGCCTTGACCGCGCCGCTGCCGCAAGCGGTAACCGCCCGCTTGGCCCAACCGGCCGAGGCCATAGATGCTTCACTTTCGGCCGCGCTCGTCGCCATCGCCGCCGCGCTCGCCGGCCGCTCGACTCCGCCCGATCTGACCGCGGTTGCCGTGGCGCTGGCTGCCTTCGAGGAGGGGCTGGCGGCATTGCGCCGGGAGGGCGTCACCCGCGAGCTGGCGGAGGAGGCGGTCGAGCGGATCTTCGGCCTGGCCTTCGGGTTCGAGCAGCTCGGCCGCAATCTGGGCGAGCTTGCCGGCCGCGTCCGGGAATTGGCGGGGCCGCGTTAGCGACCGGACGACCTCACGGCGATTTTTCCCCCGCGCCGGCGCCTCGCGATGGAGTACGATCTGCCAAATTCACCGGGGAGGACGCAATGCTGAGGTCGCGCTGGTTGATCGCATCCCTGTTCTTGGCCGCCGGGCTGGCGATGACGAGCCCGCCACCCGCATCCGCGGCGGAGCCGATCAAGATCGGTTTCGGCATGGGACTGACCGGGGGCCTGGCGGCAAGCGGCAAGGCCGCCGTCTTGGGGATGAAGATCTGGGAGGAGGAGGTCAACGCCAAGGGCGGGCTCCTCGGCCGCCCGGTCAAGCTCGTTTATTACGACGACCAGAGCAACCCGGCGACGGTGCCGGGAATTTTCACCAAGCTGCTCGATGTCGACAAGGTCGACCTGGTCACCGGCGATTACGGCACCAACCTCCTGGCGCCGGCGATGCCGATCGTCATCGGGCACAAGATGACGTTCTTCGCGCTGTTCGGGCTCGATGTGAACCGCGAGTTCCACTACCCGAAATACTTCTCGATGACGCCCACCGGCGGCCCGGACCCGGCGGTCACCTTCTCGAAGGGGTTCTTCGAGTTGGCGATGGCGCAGAACCCGAAGCCCAAGACCTTGGCGATCGTCGCCGCCGACGCCGAATTTCCGCACAACGCCTCGGACGGCGCGCGCAAGAGCGCCAAGGCGGCCGGGCTCCAGATCGTCTACGACAAGAACTATCCGCCGGCGACGACCGACTACACCCCGATCGTGCGAGCGGTCGATGCGACCAATCCCGACATCGTCCTCAGCTTTTCCTATCCGCCCGACGCCGTCGGCATGGTGCGCGCCGCCAACGAAGTCGGCCTCAAGGCCAAGATCTTCGGCGGCGGTCTGGTCGGGCTGCAATATGCCTCGATCAAGCAGCAGCTCGGCTCCCAGCTCAACGGCATCATCAACTACGATTTCTGGGAGCCGGCCAAGACCCTGGTATATCCCGGCGTCGATGCGTTCCTGAAGAAATACCAGGCGCGGGCCGGGGCCGAGGGGGTCGACCCGCTCGGCTATTACCTGCCGCCATTTGCGTATGCCAATCTGCAGGTGCTGCAGGCCGCCGTCGAGGCCACCAAGAGCCTCGATCAGGACAAGCTTGCCGAGTGGCTGCGCACGCACACGATCCCGACGATCGTCGGCGACATCAAATATGGCGCCAACGGCGAATGGGCCGAAGGCCGGGTGCTGTTTGTGCAGTTCCACGACGTCCAGGGCAGCGACATCGAGCAGTGGAAGAACGACAGCAGGCAGACGATCCTGTGGCCGTCGCAATACGCCACCGGCAAGGCGATCTACCCGTATGGCGAGGCGAAGAAATAAGCGTGCAGCAGTAGACGCATCGAGAAGGAGCGGCGATGGAATTCGGCATGTTTCACCAGTTTCCGGTGGTACCCGGTGGCAGCGAGACGGATGCCTTTGCGCAGGCCTTCGAGCAGGTCGACGCCGGGGAGCGCTATGGCCTCGACGTGATGTGGCTGGCCGAATTGCATGTCGATCCGGCGCGCTCGGTGCTGGCGGCGCCGATGACCATCGCCAGCGCCATTGCCGCGCGCACCGAGCGGATCAAGATCGGTATCGCGGTGCAGGTCTTGCCGCTGTGCCATCCCTTACGCATCGCGGAAGAAGCCGCCACGGTCGACCAGGTGAGCAAGGGCCGGCTGATCTTCGGGGTCGGGCGTAGCGGGCTGCCGCGAACCTACGAGGCCTATGGCATCCCCTATGCCGAGAGCAAGGACCGCTTTGCCGAGACCTTGCACGTGATCGAGCAGGCGTGGTCGGCGCCGAAGTTCTCCTTCGAGGGCAAGTATTACAGCTTCGACAATGTCGCGGTGACGCCGAAACCGTACCATAAGCTGCTGCCGCCGATTCGCGTCGCCGCCAGCAGCCCTGAGACCTTTCCCGCGATCGGCAAGCTCGGCTATCCGATTTTCGTGATGCCGCGCGGCACCTTCTCCGACATGCAGCCCTCGATCGAGAGCTACCGCGCGGCCTATCGCGCGGCCGGCCACGAGGGCCGCGGCGAAGTTTATATGCGGGTGCCGCTCTATGTCGGCGAGACCGCGGAGCGGGCGCGCGCGGAACCCGAGCCGAGCATCATGAAGTTCTTCCGCGAGCAGGCCGCACGGCTGCGCGCCTCGGCCAACCGGCCGGGGACGTCGGCCAGCGAAGGGCGGGCCGAGCGCGCCGCGCTGCTCGACACCCTCACTTACGACGACGCGATCCGCGGCAAGATCATCATTGGCACGCCCGAGCGGGTGGCCGAGCAATTGCACGCGCTTCAGGAGGAACTCGGCCTCGACGGCATCCTCGCCGAACTCAACACCGGCGGCCTCATCCCGCACGACTGCGTGGTCAACGCGCTGCGCCTTCTGTGCCAGGAGGTGAAGCCGCGGTTCCATTAGCGCAAATTGCGACATGTCGGCTTGCACCGTGCCAGCCGCTCACCCTCGCGCTGACGCGGATTGCCTTGATTGAAACCGCGCTGAAGAGGCGTTTGCGGAGCGCGCCGCGGTCGTTAAAGTAGTGTGCGATTGTCGTCAGCAGGAGGCTTCTTATGGCCACTCGAACGCCGTTCCTCAAAACCCGGTACAGCGGTTACCTGCATCGCCGGGTGCCGCAGGAGGACACCGAACTCACCCATGTCGGGCCGGAGACGCCGTGCGGCGAATACATGCGCCGCTTCTGGAACCCGGTGTGCTTCTCCGACGAACTGACCGATCTGCCAAAGCGGGTCCAGATCCTCGGCGAAGAGTTGGTGGTGTTCCGCGACAAGAGCGGCGCGGTCGGTCTCCTCGAACTGCATTGCCCGCATCGCGGCACGTCGCTCGAATTCGGTCTTGTGGGCGATAACGGCATCCGCTGCTGCTACCATGGCTGGCTGTTTGGCGTCGACGGGGCGATCCTGGAGACCCCGGGCGAGCCCGCCGGCAGCACCCTCAAGGACCGGCTCTGTCACGGCGCCTACCCGGTCCACGAGGCGCATGGCCTCGTCTTCGCCTATATGGGCCCGCCCGCCGAGATGCCGCCGTTTCCAGTTTACGACAGCCTCATCCGGCCGGGCTACCGGGTCATCCCGGGCCAGAAATATTTCTACCCGTGCAACTGGCTGCAAATCCAGGACAACACGATGGATCCCACCCACACCGCCTTCCTCCACACGATCGTCAGCGGGGCGATGTTCACCGAGGAGTTCGGCGTCTTGCCGGAACTCGACTACCTCGAAACCCCGATCGGCATGATCTATGTCGCGACACGGCGGGTCGGCGACAATGTCTGGGTGCGCATGGTCGA
>DASYZD010000265.1:0-2517 GCA_035946655.1 Allostellaceae bacterium
CGCCTCATCGACACGCGCCACGAGCAGGCCGCCGCCTATATGGCGCAGGCCTATTCGCGGGTGACGCAGGGGCCGGGCGTGTGCATGGCGGCGAGCGGCCCGGCGACCCTCAACTTCGGCACCGGGCTCGCCAACGCGCTCGTCGATTGCTGCCCGGTCGTCGCGATCGGCGGCTCCTCCCCGATCAGCCAGTACGGCCGCCAGGTGTTCCAGGAGATCGACCAGGTGAAGGCGCTCGAGGGCTGCGTCAAATACGCCGACCGCGTGCACAATCTGAAGCGCATCCCGCAACAGCTGAATTTCGCCTTTCAGAAGGCGCTGAACGGCAAGCCGGGCCCCGTTTATCTCGACATGCCGGGCGACGTGCTCTACGCCAAGCTCAAGGAGGAGCAGGTCGACTGGAGCTATCTCGGGCGCCCCGTCATCAAGCCGCGCCCCTATGCCGAGCCGAAGGCGGTGGGCGCGCTCGTCGACGCGATCCGCAACGCCGAGCGGCCGATCATCTGCTCGGGCAGCGGCGTGCTGTGGAGCCAGGCTTGGGACGAGATGCGCGAATTTGTCGAGAAATCCGGCATCCCCTTCTACACGACCCCGCAGGGGCGCGGCGTCGTCCCCGATGACCACCCCTATTCCTATCTGACGATGCGCTCGGCGGCGTTCCGCGACGCCGACCTGATCATCATCCTCGGGACGCGGATGAACTATGTGATCGCCCACGCCGCGCCGCCGCGCTTCAATGCGGACGCGAAGATCGCGCGCATCGAGATCGACGCGGAAGAACTCGGCACCTCGGCGCGCAACGTCGATATCCCGGTTGTCGGCGACTGCAAATCGGTGCTGACGCAATTGTGCGAAGCGATCGACGGCAAGACGGCCGAGCGCTTCCGGGGCTGGCGGCAGACCCTGGCGGACGGCGAAGCGGCGAAACGCACCCGCCCCGGCGGCAACTACCCGACCGACGGCGACATCCACCCGCTGCGCCTGTGCGAGGAGATCAAAAACTTCCAGCGCCGCGACGCGATCCTCTGTGTCGACGGGCAGGAAATCCTCAATTACGGCCGCCAGTCGATCCCGACCTTCACCCCCGGCCATCGGCTCAATTCGGGGCCTTTCGGCACGATGGGCGTCGGGCTCCCCTTCGCGATCGGCGCCAAGGCGGCAAAGCCGGGGACCCAGGTCATCTGCCTCCACGGCGACGGCTCCTTCGGGCAGAACGGCCTCGAACTCGACACGGCGGTCCGGCACAACCTGCCGCTCCTCTGCGTCATCAGCCTCAACGGCGGCTGGACCGCCGACCCGCAAGGCACCAAACCCGGCCGCTATCTCGGCTATACGCGCTACGACAAGATGGCCGAGGCCCTCGGCTGCCACGGCGAATATGTTGAAGCGCCGGAACAGATCCGCCCGGCCCTGGAGCGCGCCCAGAAGAAGGTCGAGGAAGGCATGGTCGCTCTCGTCAACGTAAAGACCGACTACCGCGCCCGCGCCACGACGGTGCGGTTCTCGAACTACGAGACCTGAGCGGTGGCCAGCCCCTCGCCAAACCCCTCCTCGCGTGCTGCGGAGGTTCCGGCCGCACCTTTTGTATAGTGGTTGAATGCTTCGCCTCACCAAGCATGCCGAAGAGGCAATCGAACAACGCAGCCTCGCTTTCGATTGGCTAGAGCGGACGATTGCGGGGCCGGACTTCACCGATATGGATCCGAACGACGCGACGCGCTCACTCGCTCCTTCAAAGCAATCGTCGAGGCTGGCGGCAGAATTCTGCGGGCTGTACATCGCCCCGAAGACCACGACATTCTTGTCGTCCCCGTACACTTTGACAGGGGCGCCAAACCATGATGCGCACCAGCTACGATCCCGAAGCGGATGCGATGTTCGTCTGGTTCGGCCCCGAAGGCGTCAAATCCGCGGAAACCGAAGAGGTCGCCCCCGGCATCATGCTCGACTTCGACGAGAAGGGCGAAGTCGTCGGCGTCGAAATCCTCTACGTCGGCCAGCGAGCGGCCCGGCCGAAAGCCGCCGCGTAGGGCAGGCGCCCGAGAACGCATCGCACGCCCAATGCAATCCGCCGCTCTCGGACGCCTCACCCGCTCAAAGCGTCAGTGCGACGCGAGCCAGGCCTTGGACTAGGGCGTGTCGTCAATCGAGCCAGATGATAGCGGCGGCGAGGTGGACGGCAGCGAGGAAATTTCTGGCGGTTTTGTCATAGCGTGTGGCGATGGCTCTGAACTGTTTGAGCTTGCAGAAGAAATTCTCGATGAGGTGGCGCGCCTTGTAGAGTTCGCGATCGAAGGGGCGCGGGTTCACGCGGTTCGGTCTGGGCGGGATCACGGCTGATTTGCCGGCGTTTGCCAGCGGCTCATGGACCCGCGCATCGGCATCGAAGGCCTTGTCGGCGATCAGCACCGGGGCGGCCATTTGCGGCAGCAGGGCGTCGGCGCCGACCAGATCGTGCGCCTCTCCCGGCGTCAGGATGAAGGCGAGGGGGTAGCCGAGCGCGTCGGCGAGCGCGTG
>DASYZD010000266.1:0-1842 GCA_035946655.1 Allostellaceae bacterium
GTGGGGCGCGGCACGGGGGCCGCGGATCGGCATCTTCCTCAACCTCTTCGATGTCCATGTCGCGCGCGCGCCGGTCGGTGGCAGGGTCGCGTCGCGGCGCTACACCAAGGGGCGGTTTGTCAACGCCAGCCTCGACAAGGCGAGCGTTGACAACGAGCGCCTGGCGATCCGCATGACTCCGGCCGAGACGCCCGAGATTGCCTTCGTGCTGATCGCCGGGCTGGTGGCGCGGCGCATCGTCTGCCCGCTCTATGAGGGTCAGCAGGTCGGCGCCGGCGAGCGCATCGGGCTCATCCGCTTCGGCTCGCGGGTCGATGTCTATATCCCGCCGCCCTATGTGCCGCTCGTCGCGCTCGGCCAGCGCATGATCGCCGGCGAGACCGTGCTCGCCGACCGGCGGGAAGCGGAGCCGGCGAATGGCGGGTTCCCGCATTAATCCCCCCGCCCCGGAAATCCGCCCCTGGATCGGTTGCCCCGCGGCGGCGCGAATTCGTGTACACTCGACCGCAGAGGCTTCGTGTGAGGAGAGCGCCCTTGGCGATGCGATCACGCCGGGTCCGGGTGCGGCGGCCGCGCGTGCGGCGCCGGTTGTCCGACCTGTCGGTCAACCGCATGGTGCCCAATGTGCTGACGGTGTTGGCGCTGTGCGCCGGGATGACCGCGATCCGGTTTGCGGTCAACGGCGAGTTTGAATACGCGGTGTTCGCGATCATCGCCGCCGGCATTTTCGACGGGCTCGACGGCCGCCTGGCGCGGCTGTTGAAGGCAACCTCGCCCTTTGGCGCCGAACTCGACAGTCTGGCCGACTTCATCAGCTTCGGGGTTGCACCGGCCGCCGTTCTCTATCTTTGGACGATGGCGCAGTGGCACAGCATCGGCTGGGCGATCGTGCTGTTTTACGCGGTCTGCTGCGCGCTGCGCCTGGCGCGGTTCAATACCCAGCTCGCCGCCGGGCCAGCGCCGCCGTGGGTGGCGAATTTCTTCAGCGGGGCTCCGGCTCCGGCCGGCGCGGGGCTATTGATGCTGCCGATGTTCATCAGCTTCGAATGGAGCGGTGGTTGGGCCGATTGGATCGCGCGCTCCACGTACCTCAACGCGGTGTGGATCAGCGGCGTCGCGCTGTTGATGATCAGCCAGGTGCCGACGGTGTCGTTGAAGCGGATCCGGATCCCGCACCATCTAGTCATCCCGACGCTGCTCGGAATCGGCGTCTTGACCGGGTTGTTCACGACGGCGCCGTGGCCGACCCTGACTTTTGTCGGAGCGGTCTATCTCGCGTCGATCCCACTGACGATCCGAGCCGCCGCGCGGGCGCGCCGTGGCTCGGTGGGTCGCCCGGCAGAGCTGATCGCGTCGCCGCCGCTACCAGCCACTGCGGTCCTGCCGCTTGAAGAGGGCGCGCCGCCGGCCGGCGAATGGCGCCATTGAGCCCGATCAGGGAACCCCGGCGATGCACTGGTTCAATCTGAAGAACGAAGAGAAATTCGATCCCAAAAAGCATGTCGAGCGGGTGCTCGTGCGGGTCGCCGAGGGCGATGTCACGGTCGCCTGCTGGGAGCCCGGCCAGACCAGCCCCTATCACTGCCACCCGCACGCGACCGAAATCTATTTCTGCTTCGAGGGCGGCGGCACGATGAAGACGCCGAGCGCGACGGTGGCGGTGGGTCCAGGCTCGTTTGTCGTTCACCCGCCCGGCGAATTGCACGAATGGATCACTGGCCCGGAGCGCACGCTCCTCTTTCGCGTGCGCTATGGCGACGACATGGCCGGGCGCACCAAGGAGTGGCCGAGCAACCCGGACTGGCGTCCGCGGCCGCAGGACGCCGAGTATTTCGCAACGCG
>DASYZD010000267.1:0-26110 GCA_035946655.1 Allostellaceae bacterium
CACCCAGCCGAGCCATGCCGCGGCGCCAACCAGCACGACAACGGTGACAACCCCGCGCTCGCGGCGGCGGCGCTCGCTGCGGTCCGGACGGTTGAGCTTGCGCTCAAAGAAGGCGATCGCGCGGCCGGCCAGCACGATCGGATGCGGGACGTAGGCGAAGACCGCCGGCATGTCGCCGAACACGGCGTCGATCGCCAGGCCGGCGAGCAGCAGGAGGAACCGGTCGTGCAGATCGGGCAGGATGATCGCATGCGTCATCGCGACCGCACTCTCGGCCGCCGTGCGGCCGTAATCAACCGAGAGGGGAACATGGGATGAGCGAGACCGCGGTGCTGCTGTGCGGGCATGGCAGCCGCGATCCCGAGGCGGTCGGCGAGTTCGAGGAGGCCGCCGCGGCGGTGCGCGCGCGCCTCGAACAGCTCCGGCCGGGGCGCGATTTCGCCACCGGCTACCTCGAATTCGCCCGGCCGACGATCGGCGAGGGTCTGGCCGCGCTGACCGCGCGCGGCGCCCGTCAGATCCTGGCGATCCCGGGCATGCTGTTTGCCGCCAGCCACGTCAAGAACGACCTGCCATGGGAGATGAACAGCTTTATCGCCGCCAACCCCGAGATCGACGTGCGCCTCGGCCGCGACCTCGGGATCGAACCACAGCTGCTCGACGCCGCCGCGGAGCGCCTCGCCGCCGCGGTCCCCGAGGGGCGGGCGGACACAATCCTCCTCGTCGTCGGCCGCGGCACCAACGACCCCGACGCCAACTCCAACATCGCCAAGCTCGCGCGCATGCTGTGGGAGGGGATGGGCTTCGGCTGGGCCGAGGCGGCGTTCAGCGGGGTTGCCCATCCGCGCGTCGATACGGCGCTCGAACGCGCTGCGCGCCTCGGCTTCCGCCGCATTGTCGTCTTCCCATATTTCCTGTTCACCGGCGTTCTCGTCAAACGCATCTATGCCCAGACCGATCTGGTCGCGGCGCGGTTTCCCGAAATCACCTTCGTCAAGGCGCGCTATCTGCGCGACCATGCCCGGGTGATCGACAGCTTTGTCGACCGGATCGACGAATTCGCTGCGGGCGAACCCAGGATGAACTGCCAATTATGCAAATACCGCACGAGGATCATCGGCTACGAAGCGGCCGCCGGCACCCCGCAGCAGGGCCATCATCATCACGTGCGCGGCGCCGGGATCGACCATCACCACGATCACCCGCATCCGCACGATCATCCCGGAGACCATCGCTGATATGCGCGCGCGAGCCCCATGCGTCCTTCGAGACGCCCGGTTTCGCGGGCTCCTCAGGATGACGTAGGCCTATGACGCCATGGACAGAAATACGTCATCCTGAGGAGCGGCCCGGAGGGCCGCGTCTCGAAGGACGCACGGCCCCGACGCCGCTCGATCGACGCCGCGGGATCGACGATCGGAAAGGCTGCATAGTGTGCTGTTCGACCATTACGTGATCGTCGATTGGAGCGCGGCCAACCAGCCGAAGACGGGGCGTGACAGCATCTGGATCTGCCGCCGTGGCGTCGGTGGCGAGAGCGTCTCCAATCCGCCGACCCGCCATGCCGCGAGGGAGCTCCTCGCCGACTTTCTGGCGCGGGCAAGCGAGAGCGGCGAGCGGGTCCTTTTGGGTTTCGACTTTCCGTTCGGCTACCCCGCCGGGTTTGCCGCCCGGCTCGGCCTCGAGGGCCGACCGTGGCGAGCGCTGTGGGATGAACTGGCGGCCCTCGTGCACGACAATGAAAACAACCGGAACGACCGCTTCCACGTCGCTGCGGCGCTCAATCGCCGCGTCTCGAACGGCAGGTTCCCGTTCTGGGGCTGTCCGGCCGGCTTTGCCGACCGTTTTCTCGGCCCGCACCATCACCGTGGCCACACCGAGGATGAACCGTTGCAGGAGCGCCGGCTGATCGACGAGTGGATGGTCGGCGCGCAGCCGTGCTGGAAACTCGCCTATACCGGCTCGGTCGGCAGCCAAAGCCTGACCGGAATCCCGGTGGTCCGGGCGCTGCGCAACGATCCGCGCTGGGCCGATCGGGCGCGGGTCTGGCCGTTCGAGACCGGGCTCGCCCTGCCCGCCGAGGCAGGGATTGTCTTCGCCGAGGTGTGGCCGTCATGGTGGCGCAACGAGATCAGGCCCGATCATGGCCCGCCCAACGACAAGGCCCAGGTTCGCACCGTCGCCGAGATCTTCGCCGCGCGCGACCGCGCCGGCGACTTGGCGGCCTGGTTTGCCGGCGCCCCCGGTCTCACCAACGAACAGCGCCTGATCATCGAGCGCGAAGAAGCGTGGACCCTGGGGGTGACCGCGCCACGGCGGCGCTCGCCGCGCTCTTCTGCTCTCCAAATGACGTCGTCGCTCCCGCGACGGCGGGAACCCAGTGGCCCCTGGACCCCCGCTTCCACGGGGGCGACGGCTAAAAAACAGGAGAGAAAAGCCTCGTACCCCTATCTGCGCGATTCGGCGGCGATCTACCGCCGGTCATTCGCGCTGGTCCGCGCCGAAGCCGACCTCGCGCGGCTGCCGGTGACGCTGCGCCCATTGGCGGTGCGGCTCGCCCATGCCGCGGGCGACGGTGCGATCCTTAAGGATCTCGCCTGGTCGCGCGGCGCCGCTGCCGCCGGACGGCGGGCCTTGGGCGCCGGTGCCCCGATTCTCGTCGATAGCGAGATGGTTGCCGCCGGCATCATGCGCGACCGATTGCCGGCGGCAAACTCGGTGATCTGCACCCTCCATGACCCGGCGGTTCCGGCACTCGCGACGCGCCATCAAACCACCCGCAGCGCCGCCGCGGTCGAATTGTGGCGCGACGATCTCGCCGGCTCGGTGGTGGCGATCGGCAATGCCCCGACGGCGCTATTTCACCTCCTCGAACTCCTCTTGGCGGGCGCGGAGAAGCCGGCGCTCGTTCTCGCCTTCCCGGTCGGCTTTGTCGGCGCGGCCGAGGCCAAGGAGGCGCTCGTCGGGTTTGGCCGCGGACTTCGCTACGTGACGCTGCGGGGCCGGCGCGGCGGCAGCGCGCTGGCCGCGGCCGCGGTCAACGCGCTCTGCGGCAAACCACCGGCATGACCCGCTGGCTCAGCGTCATCGGCATTGGCGAGGACGGGCTGCCCGGCTTAAGCCCGGCCGCGCGCGCCCTGGTGGAGACCGCCGAGACCCTGGTCGGGGGCGCCCGCCATCTGGCGATGGTGCCGCCGGGCGCGGCCGAGCGGCTGGTATGGCGCGGGCCGCTTGGCCTTACGATCGCCGACATCGAGGCGCGCCGCGGCACCCGCGTCGCCGTGCTGGCGAGTGGCGACCCCTTATGGTACGGCGTCGCCGTCATTCTGCTCCGCCATTTTCGCCGCGAGGAGATGACAATCCTGCCGCGGCCGAGCGCCTTTAGTCTTGCCGCCGCCCGGCTCGGCTGGGCCCTTCCCGAGTGCACGCTATTGAGCCTCCACGCCCGCCCGCTCGAGACGCTCCGCCTCCATCTCGCGCCCGGTCGGCGCTGCCTCATCCTGTCGGAGGACGGCACGACCCCGCGCCGCGTCGCTTCCCTCCTCGCCGCGTCCGGCTGGGGGCCGAGCCGGATCAGCGTGTTCGAACATCTGGGCGGCGCGCGCGAGGCGCTCTTGGACGGCACCGCGCAGGATTGGGGCGGGCGCGAGGCCGCCGACCTCAACACGATCGCCCTCGAATGCGTCCTCTCCCCCGGCGCCCGCGCCTACTCGCGCCTCGCCGGGCTGCCCGACGACGCTTTCGAGCATGACGGGCAATTGACCAAGCGCGAGGTACGCGCGATCACCCTCGCCCGCCTCGCACCCCAACCCGGCGAGAGTATGTGGGACATCGGCGCCGGCAGCGGCGCGATCGCGATCGAATGGCTGCGCGCGAGCGAGGGCGGCGCGGCGCTCGCCATCGAACAGAACCCCGAGCGCGCCGCGAGGATCGCGCGCAACGCCGCGACGCTCGGCGTCCCGGGGTTGCACATCATCGCCGGCGCGGCACCGCAGGCGCTGGCCCACGTCCCGGCCGAACTCGCCCGGCCCGATGCGATCTTTGCCGGCGGCGGCATCGCCGCGGCGGGGCTCCTCCCCGCGCTGTGGGCGGCATTGCGCCCGGGCGGGCGGCTTGTCGCCAATGCCGTCAGCCTCGAGGGCGAGTGCGCGCTCCTCGCCTGGCAGGCAGAGCAGGGGGGCGAACTCTCCCGGATCGCGCTCAGCCACTTGGAGCCCCTCGGGCGGCGCCACGCCTGGCGGCCGCAGCTGCCGGCGACCCAGCTGGCCGCGACCAAGCCCGGCTGAGATGGGGGGTCCGGCCGATTGCTTTCTCGGGGTGCGGCCTTTTGCGCTCCTCGCCCTCTTGTGCCTGCTTCTCTACCTCCCGGGGATTGCCGCGATCCCGCCGCTCGACCGCGACGAAGCCCGCTTCGCCCAGGCGACCCGCCAGATGCTGGAGAGCGGCGACTTTCTGCGGATCCGCTTTCAGGAGGAGGCGCGCAACAACAAGCCGGCCGGGATCTATTGGCTGCAGGCCGCCGCCGTCAGCGCCTTCAGCACGCCCGAAGCGACCGCGATCTGGCCCTACCGCGTGCCCTCGCTCCTCGGCGCGATCGCGGCGGTATTGTTGACCTTTGGCATGGGTGCGGCGCTTTATCGCGACGAAGAGGCACGGCGCCGCGCGGCGATCGCCGCGGTGCTCTTGGGAAGCGCGCTGGCGACGGTTGCCGAGGCGCATATCGCCAAGACCGATGCGGCGCTTCTCGCGGCGGTCATCGCCGGCCAGGGCGCGCTCGGTCTCGCCTATGTGTCGGCGCGCGCCTCCCGCCCGTTGCCGGTCTCGGTCGCCGTCCTGTTCTGGACCGCCGAACTCGCCGCGATCTTTCTCAAGGGTCCGCTGGGGCCTGGTTTGGCCACCCTTACCGCCGCGGCGCTGTCCATCGCCGATCGCGACTGGCGCTGGCTGCGCGGCCTCCATCCGGCGGCCGGTATCGCCTTTGTGGTCGCTGCGCTGGCGCCGTGGCTGATCGCGATCGAGCGGGTCACCGAGGGACGTTTTCTCGCCGCCGCGCTCGGCCACGACCTGATGGGAAAGCTGACCGGCGCGCAGGAGCTGCACGGGGCGCCGCCGCTTTCCTACCTCGCGTTATTGCCGGCGACGTTCTGGCCAGGTTCGCTCGTGCTGGTTCCATCCATCGTCCGCGGCTGGCGCCGGCGCGATTCCGCAGTCGAGCGGTTTCTTCTCGCCTGGCTGGTGCCGGCCTGGGTGGGGCTCGAGCTGGTGCCGACGAAGCTGCCGCATTATGTGCTGCCGCTCTTGCCCGCGCTCGCACTCCTCTCCGCCGCCGCGCTCGCCGATGGCGTCGGCCTCGCGCTCGGAACCTGGACGCGCCGCCTCGATCACCTGGTGCGGGCAGCGTGGGCCGCAGTCGGCGTTATTCTGGCGGTGCTTTTGATCGGGTTGCCGCTGTGGTTTGGCGATCACCTGGCGATCGCCGGGATCGCCGGCGCGGTGCTGGTCCTCGCGCTCACTGCGGCGGTCTTGTGGTATCGCCCCGGCCCGGCGCTGACGACTGCGGCGATCGCCGCCTTGTCGCTCGCCTTTGCGCTGCCGGCCGGGGAGGGGGTCGTTCCCGGGCTCGACCGGCTGTGGCTCAGCCGCGCCGCTTCCGGCCTTGTCGCCCGCCATCCGCCGGCCAAAGGGGCGCCCATCGTAGCGGTCGGCTACGGCGAGCCGAGCCTCGTCTTCCTCCTCGGCACCAATCTGCGCCTCCTGACGTCGCAGGCCGCCGCGCAAGCGCTCGCCGGCGGCGGCGAAGCCATCGTTAGGCGCCGCGATGCCGCGATGTTCCGGCGGGTGGTGATCGCGCAGGGTCTGCGCGTGCAGCCTGAAGGCAGCGTCTCCGGGCTCGATTATTCGAATGGCCAGAGCCTGGTGCTGACGCTGTACGATGTCGCGCCGCATTGAGATGACCCAGAGCTGACATGACAACTGGCCACCTTTACGGGTTGGGTCTCGGGCCGGGCGACCCCGAGCTGGTGACGCTGAAGGCGCTGCGCCTGTTGCGCGCCGCCTCGGTTGTGGCCTATCCGGCGCCCGAGGACGGCGACAGCTTTGCCCGCCACATCGCCGCCGAGTGGCTCGATCAGGGCCAGCGCGAGATCATCATCCGCTTTCCGATGCGCCCCGGCCCGCCGCCGGCCAGGATCTACGATGAGGCGGCGGCCGAGCTCGCCGCGGTCATGGATGGCGGCCAGACCATCGCTTATCTGTGCCAGGGCGATCCCTTGTTCTATGGCAGCTTCGCCGGAATCCTGACGCGGCTGGCCGCGCGCTACAAGGTGACGGTCGTGCCCGGCGTCTCGTCCTTGACCGCCTGCGCCGCCGCCGCGGCGATGCCGCTCGCCCGCCGCGAGGACACGCTGTCGGTGATCCCGGCGAGCCTGCCCGAGGACGAACTCGCCGCGCGGCTGGCCCAAGCCGAAGCCGCCGCGATCATCAAGCTCGGCCGCCATTTCCCGAAGCTGCGTCGGGTCGTCGCGCGTCTCGGCCTTCTCGACGGCGCGATCTATGTCGAGCGCGCGAGCCTCCCCAACCAGCGCATCGCTCCGCTCGCCACGGTCGACCCGGCGAGCGTCCCCTACTTCGCGACCGCGCTGGTCTATCGCGGCGGAGGTGGCGAATGAAGCCCGCGCTGCCCACCGGCGCCGCGATCGTCGCGCTCGGAGCGGGCGGCGCCGCGCTCGGCCGCCGCGTCTGCGCGGTATTGCCCGGGGCGCGGCTCTATGGTCCGCGTGCGCAGCCGGGCGAGTGGGACGAAACGTACGACCGCGTCGTCCCGCTGATCGCCGGGCTCTTCGCCGCCGGCCGGCCGATCATCGGGCTGTGCGCCAGCGGCATCCTGATCCGCGCGCTCGCCCCGCTGATCGACGACAAGCTGGTCGAGCCGCCGGTGGTTGCGCTGGCCGAAGACGGCTCGGTCGCCGTGCCGCTCCTCGGTGGCCACCACGGCGCCAACGCGCTCGCCCGAGCGCTGGCGGACGGGCTCGGCTCTATCGCCGCGATCACCACCGCGGGCGATCTGCGTCTCGGCGTCGCGCTCGATGAGGTGCCGCCCGGCTGGCGTATCGCCAACCCCAAGCGGGTGAAAGGGGTCGCCGTCGCGCTCCTCGCCGGTGAGCCGGTCGCGCTCGTCGAAGAGAGCGCCGCAGCCGACTGGCTGCATCTAGGTGCGGTGCGCTGGGCCGCAAGGGCGGCGCGCAAGATCATCGTCACCGACCGCGCCTATCCGCCCGAGACCGCGGCGCTTGTCGTGCATCCCCCGGTGCTGGCGCTCGGCATCGGGTGCGAGCGCTTCTGCGCGGCGGAGGAAATCGCCGAATTGGCGCGCGCCAGCCTGGCCGAAGCCGGCCTCGCGGCGGGCGCGGTCGCCGCGATCGTTTCCATCGACATCAAGGCGGACGAACCGGGGATCCATGCGCTCGCCCACTCGTTGGGGGTCCGGGCACGGTTCTTTCCGGCCGCGCGACTCCTCGCCGAAACGCCGCGGCTGACCCGGCGCTCGGAGGCGGCGTTTCGCGCGACCGGGTGCTGGGGGGTGGCCGAGGGCGCGGCGCTCGCCGCCGCCGGCCCCGACGGCGAACTTGTTGTCCCGCGGCGGCAGTCGCAGCGCGCGACCTGCGCGGTGGCGCGTGGCCCGGCGCCGATCGACGCGGCGAGCATCGGGCGGCCACGCGGCCGGCTGGCGATCATCGGCATCGGCCCCGGTGATCCCTCCTGGTGCACCCCCGAGGCGAGCGCCCTCATCGAGGGGGCGGAGGATATCGTTGGCTACCGGCTCTATCTCAATCTTCTCGGCCGCGCGATTGCCGGCAAGCGACGTCATCAGAGCGCGATCGGGGCCGAGAGAGAGCGGGCCCGGCTCGCCCTCGAGCTTGCCGCCGCCGGAGGCTCGGTGGCGCTCATTTCCTCGGGCGACGCCGGCATCTACGGCCTCGCCGCGCTGGTTTTCGAGCTCGTTGACCGCGAGGTGCGGCGCGACTGGTCGGCGGTCGAGATCACCGTCGCCCCCGGGATCAGTGCGATGCAGGCCGCCGCGGCCCGGGTCGGCGCTCCGTTGGGGCACGATTTCTGCGCGATCTCGTTGTCTGACCTGTTGACCCCGTGGGATCAGATCCGCACCCGGATCGAGGCGGCGGCGAGGGCCGATTTCGTCATCGCGCTCTATAACCCGCGCTCAGTCCGGCGGCCCGGGCATCTGGCCGAGGCCGCTCGCACCCTCCTCGCCCATCGTCGGCCCGAAACCCCTTGCGTCGTCGCCCGCAATCTCGGCCGCGCCGGCGAGACCCGACAGATTCTGCGGCTCGACGAAGTGGCGAGCGCTGCGGCCGACATGCTGAGCCTCGTCCTCGTCGGCAGCAGCCGCACCCGGCTCCTCGCCGGCCGGACGCCGCGGATCTATACGCCGCGCGGCTATTTCGAAAAGGCGCCCCCGTGACCGTGCATTTCATCGGCGCCGGCCCGGGCGCGGCCGATCTGATCACGGTACGCGGGCTGCGCCTCATTGAGTGCTGCCCGGTCTGCCTTTACGCCGGCTCCCTGGTCCCGCGCGCCATCGTCGCCGCGGCGCCGCCGGGGGCGCGGATCGTCGACACTTCGGCCTTGACGCTCGACGAAATCATCGCCGAGATCGCCGCGGCACACGCAAAGGGCCTCGACATTTCCAGGGTCCATTCGGGCGATCCCTCGCTCTATGGCGCGATCGCCGAGCAGATGCGCCACCTGGACCGGCTCGCCATCCCCTATGATGTGACCCCTGGGGTGCCGGCCTTTGCCGCGGCCGCCGCCGCGCTCGGATGCGAACTGACGCTGCCGGGGGTAGCGCAGAGCCTCATCCTGACGCGCACCGCGACCCGCGCCTCGGCGATACCCGATGGCGAGCGCCTCGAGCGCCTCGCGGCGAGCGGCGCGACGCTGGCGATCCACCTCTCGATCGCCAACCTGGCGCGGGTGGTGCGCGCCTGTCTGCCGCATTACGGCGCCGATTGCCCGGCGGTTGTCGCCCATCGGGTGAGCTGGCCGGACCAACAGCTGATCTGCGGCACCCTCGCCGATATTCGCGACCAGACAAAGCGCGCGCGCATCACCCGGACGGCGCTGATCCTCGTCGGCCGGGCGCTCTCCGGCAATGGCAGCGACAGCCGGCTCTACGCCGCCGACCACCACCATGTCGCGCGGCCCGCGGCCAAAAAGCCGCTGGCGCAATGAGGAACGCGGGGCCTTCCTGAAACGGCGAACGGCGCGAATGCCGTTTCGGGCATCCGCGCCGCTTGCTGGTTTCCGCCGCCAGCCGGACCGGGTTGCCCCGGCGCCGACGACACCATTACTACTTGAAGAGCAGATGGGCGCCGTTCTCGGTCTTCAGCTGTGTCGTGCTGACCCCAATCAGGGTCATCGCGGTCCCATCCGGCAAGAAGATCTTTGAACTTGCCTTTCCAAATATGGTCAACGAAATCGCCGCAGCGACGATCTTGTTGTCCACTGCCGTGGTCTCGCCCTTATAGAACAGCGTGTCGGTCCCCGCCCTGAAGTTGGTGACCGTCACATGGGCCGCGGAGCCGGGGACGGTGGTGCGTGAGGCGGTGCCTGTGCCGTATTTCACCGCCCCGCTGACCGAACCATTGTTGGTGCCGAACGCGATCGCTCCCGCGATCGTGGACTTGTGGCTCATCGAGAGCGTTCCGCCGACGGTGTGGGTTGGGCCGGTGAGGACGCCGACGCCGATCCGATCGCCCGTGGCGCCTGTTAGGCTAGCGATGCCCGATCCACCGATCAACGTGTCGCGCGCGGCGCCGACGACCGTCTGGTGTCCGCTGCCCGCTATAATCACGGCGCGGTTTCCGGCCACCGTCGATGTATTGGTATCAACGACCTTGTAATTGCCGCCGAACAGCGTCACCCGCTGCGCGAACAATGTCTGACCGGTGCCGAAGCCACTCAGCCCCACCCCGGCGCCTGAGGTGGTATCGGCGGCGGTCACGCCCGCCGCGAAGCCTGCCGCGAGGGTCCCAGGGCTCGTTGCCCCGCGGACCACCTCGATGTTCAGATCGCCCGCTATCGGGCCCGGTTTCACAGCGGTACCGACCTTCAGCCCGAGATGGACTTTTGGCGAAAACTTGAAGCGCCCGCCGACTTGTGTTGCCATTTTATTCTAACCCCACACGCTGCACACGAGGATGCCGTCTTTGGCTCCGAGACACCTGCAGATTTTAACCATCGTCGGCCGCCGGAGTCCCGACACGACTCGCGGCGACATGTTTCAATTTCACACAAACTGTTGCAAAGAGCGGCGCTTCGCCGCTCACGATCCCGATCGCGCCTGCAGCGGCTGCGCCGGCGTCACCAGCCGCGGCCCGCGCAGCCCGGCGAGCTTTACCTTGGCGGCTTCATGCCCCTGGTTCGCCGCCATTTCATACCAGCGGCGCGCCGCCTCGGGATCGGGCTCTACCCCGATGCCGCTGGCGTAAAGGTCGCCCAGCACCGTCTGTGCCTCCGGCATCCCTTGCTCAGCCGCCTTTTCGTACCATTGACGCGCCGCATCGGGGTCGCGGGTGACGCCTTCGCCGCGGAACGTCATGACCGCGAGGTTGTATTGCGCGGTGCGCTCGCCCTGCTCGGCGGCCCGGCGATACCATGCCGTCCCCGCCTCCAGATCGCGCGCAACACCCGCTCCGGTGCAGTACATGACGCCGAGCTGGAACTGGGCGCCGGCATGCCCGGCTTCGGCCGCCCGGCGGAACCACGAGAACGCTTCCGTCGCATCGCTCGGCCCCCACGCGCCGGCCAGGCAATTGTGCGCGACGATCCATTGCGCGGCGACAACGCCCGCTTCCGCCGCCGCGCGAAAGCAGCGGATCGCCTCGGGCGGATTGGTCCCTTGACCGCGGTCCTCGGCGTAGTAATGCCCCAGCTGCAAGAGCGCCGGGCCATACCCTCGATCGGCCGCCTGGCGGAGCAGCTGTTCCGCGATCTTTTCGTCGCGCTCGACTGCGAGGCCCTGCAGGTGGAGGGTTGCCAAAATCGTCTCGGCTTCGGCATCGCCCGCGTCGGCCGCCCGCCGCAGCCACAACGCGGCCGCCTGATGGTCGGTCGCGACGCCCTCCCCGGCAAGGTAGAGCTGGCCAAGTTTGGTCTGCGCCATCACCATGCCCTGCTCGGCCGCGCGGGCAAACCAGGCGGCCGCCTGGGCGGTGTCGCGCTCAACCCCGGTGCCGTTCAGGCAAAATACGGCGATGTTGAATTGGGCCGCGAGATGGCCCTGCTCGGCCGCCTTCTCGAACCATCGCGCTGCGTCATCGACGCGTTTTGGCACGCCTTCGCCCTGGGCAAACAGCGCGCCGATGGCAAACTGCGCCTCGGCCTCGCCGGCGTCGGCGGCCTCCCGATACCACAGCGCCGCCTCAACCTGGCTGGGCGCCCCGCCGTGACCCTCGGCGTGCATCCGCGCCAGGCTCAGCATCGCCGGTGCGTATCCGGTTCGTGCGGCGAGCCGAAGATGGGTCTCGGCCATGATGAGGTTTTGCGGGACGCCATCACCCTGCAAGAGGTGCAGGGCAAGCTGGTGGCGGGCCCGCGCGTTGCCTTGATCAGTCGCCTGTTGAAAGAGCGCGGCCGCGCGCGCCGGGTCGCGCGCCGTCCCCTGCCCCGCATCGCACATCAGGGCGAGCGCGGTTTGGGCATCCCCGTTGCCCTTCGCGGCCGCTTTTTCATACCAGGACGCAGCGGTTGGCAGATCGATTTCGACCCCGAAGCCGTTCGCGTAGATGACGCCAAGGCCGAGGTCGCCGGCGGGATTGCCTTGTTCGGCGGCGGCCGTGTACCAGCGGCGCGCCTCCGCGTAATCGATCTCGCAGCCGATCCCGCGGGCATAGATCAGGGCGAGGTTTGCCTGCGCCGGCGCGAACCCCTGCTCGGCGGCGGCGCGAGCCCAGCGCAAGGCTTCGGCAGGATCGGGCGGTACGGTGATGCCGTTAGGAAAAAACAGGTCGCGATTGCGCTCGGCAATACCCTGGTCGACCGCGCTGGCGCTGTCGTACCACGGAGAGGCCCCGCCGTCCGCCCTGCCGCCATGCAGGTAGGCAAGGCTGAGCTGGTATTGCGCCTCGGTGTGGCCCTGCTCCGCTGCCTTCCGGAACCACACGATGGCGTCGGTAAGACTGCCAACGACGCCATCGCCCCGCGCATACAACAGGCCGAGCCGGAACTGCCCTTCCGGATCGCCAGCCGCCGCCGCCTTGGCGAAGTCCTCGAACGCCTTTGCGAATCGGCCCCGAGCGCGGGCGGCAATCCCGGTCCGGATCAGGCGATTGGCGGCGCCGGCGCGACCGGAGGCGGTTGGCGCCGGCATGCCACCGGGGGTGTCAGGGTTCACGCATCGCCTCGTTCGAGCCCTGCACCGCACCGTTGATGATGTACATCAAAACCGATCGGGTCCCGACATGCACATCGGCCGTCAGCGTCATCCCGGGGATCAGGCGGAAACCTTTGGGGACGTTGTGCAAATTGACCTTGGTCAGCGTGACCCGGACCTTGTAGTACGGCTCCTCCGGCGCGCCGGTGTCATCCTTGACCGCGAAGGACCCCTCGCTGATCGAGCGTACGGTTCCCTCCGCCATTCCGTGCGCGATGTAATCGAAGGCGGCAAGCTTGACCCGCACCGGGTCGCCAACGCGAATGAACCCGATATCGCGCGACAAAATGTGCACCTCGGCTTCAAGCGGCGAGCGCAGCGGCGCCAGGGTAAGCAGCGGATCGCCTTCCTTCAGCACCGAACCGACCGACAACTTGGCCATTGTCAGCACCACCGATTCCTCAGGCGCGGTCAGTCGCACGAGGGATTGGTGTTTTGTCGCCTTTTCCAGCTGTTGCGCCGCCGCATCGAGCTGATTGCGGGCGGTGACCAGCTCCTTGCTTGCCTCGCCCAGCCATTGCTGGATGAAGGCGTTGCGGGTCGCGATCGTCGCTTGCAGCTGATGCTGGCTCTCGATGAGGCTGTTGCGGTCGTATTCGAGGTAGCGCAACAGATCGGTCTTCTGGTCGGTTGCCGCGAGCAGGTTGAGACGGCTGCCGACTTGGGCGGCGGCGAGGGTTGCGCGCATCTCCTCGACTTGCTTGGCGAGCTTGGCGCGGTCGGTATAGCGCGCCTCGTCGTTTTGCAGCTTGGCGATCGTTGCGTTGACCTGCGCCATTTGCTCATCGTAGGCGTGAACCTGAGCGTCGAATTGCGCCTTGCGCTGCAGGTAATAGGATTTCTGCAACTCGGCGTAGCGGTTCTTCTCCGGATCGGGGTCTACCGGCGGGTCGTAGGGGCGGCCGGCAAGCTCGGCCTGGCACCGCGCGATCTGCGCATCGAGGCTGGCGATCTGCTGCTTGAGGGCGCCGACATCGGCGGCGGCGAATGTCGGATCGAGCGTCGCCAGCACTTGGCCGGCCTTGACGGTCTGACCTTCGTGGACGTCAATCGTCTTGATCAGCGAGGGATCGAGCGCCTGAAGTACAACCGTGGGTTGGATCGTCACCAGTTGGCCCGAGGTGCTGACGACCACGCGGTCGAGCCGGGTTACCAACGAGACAATGACCAGCGCGACGAGAAAAGCCCCGACAACATACAGCGTGGAACGCACACCGAACGGTTCGGGCGCTTCGATGACCTCCGCGGTTTCCGATTGAAACAGCCGGACGATCTTTCTGGGCGGCGTGTTACTGCGCAGCGCTCGATCGGAGCGGAATGATGTCATGCGATGCCGGTCTGTTGTGGAGGTGCCGGTGTTGCAAGTGCCACAGCCCCGCGTAGATGTCGCAGCGCTCGAGCAGCTCGTCATGCGTCCCGATGTCGTAGAGCGCGCCGCGTTCGAGCACGAGGATCGAATCCGCCGCAACGAGCGCGGAGAGACGGTGCGAGATGATGATCAAAGTGCGTCCCTGGGCAATGCGCAGCAGGTTTGCATTGACGATGGCCTCGCTGTCGGCGTCGAGTGCGCTGGTTGCCTCGTCAAGCATCAGGATGCGCGGATCGCCCATCAGCGCCCGGGCGATCGCCAGCCGTTGGCGCTGGCCGCCCGACAAGTTGGTCGATCCCTCTTGAATAAAGGTTTCGTACCCGGCGGGCAGCCGCTCGATGAATTCCTCGGCCCCGGCCAGCCGGGCCGCTTGGACGATCTGCTCGAACGTCGCATCGGGTTTGGCGGCGGCGATGGTCTCGCGCAGCGTGCCGCGGAACAGGAAATTCTCCTGCATCACGACGCCGAGGCTCGAACGCAGGTGATCGACATCGATCTCGCGCAGATCGTTGCCGTCGATCTTGATCAGTCCGTTGTAATTGCTGTGCAGCGCCTGGAGCAGCCGGGTTACCGTGGTTTTCCCCGACCCGCTGCGGCCGACGATGCCAAAGACGGATCCCTCGGGAATGGTGAAAGAGACGCGGTCGAGCGCCGGCGCGGTGGCGCCCGGATAGCGGAACTCGACTTCGTTGAATTCGATGCGGCCGACAAACGGGGTGCGGATGCCGTGGCCCGAGCGTCCCTCTTCCGGGCGCTGATTGACGATCGAAGCGGCAAAGTTGACCGAATTGCGGGCTTCATCGATTTGCACGATCGACTGTGCCGCCTGGATCACCGGCATCGTCACCCTTTGGGTCATGATCATAAAGGCGAAGATCGCGCCGAGATACATCGCGTCGTGATTGACTACCGCCAGATACACCGCGACGGCGACAATGCCGTTCGTCATCAGCATCTGGAGTGGATGCACCACCGTCTGGATCAGGTTGCTCGAGAGCCCCTCGTCGTACCGGGTTTCCGCCACCCGGGCGACATGGACGTCCCAGGCGTGGCGCTGCCGCGCATCGAGTGCCAGGGATTTGATCGCGCGGATGCCGTGAACCGCCTCGACCAGGTGAGTGGCCCGCGCCGTCTCCGCCTGCACCGCCAGCCCGACCTTGCGCCGGATCGTCGGCAGCATCGCCACCAGCCAGAGGCAGATCACCAGGCAGAGCGCCAGGACACAGGCCGTCATGATCGTGCTGACCATGAACATGATCGGCAAAAACACCACCAGGACGAAAGAGTCCAGCAAGGTTCCAAACAACTGGCCAGTTAAAAACGTCCGTACTTTGTAGATCTCGTACATGTGGTGCACGATATCGCCGGTCGGCGTGCGTTCAAAAAAATCGATCGGCAGGTTCAACATCTTATTGAACATATGCGACCAAATCTTGACGTCGACCCGTGTCGTCACGAAAAGAACCAGGTAGCGACGCAGGTGACCGAATGCCGTCTCGAACAACAACAAAACACCAAATGCAACACAGATCATGGTGAAGGTGCTCATGCTCCCGTAATACATGACCCGGTCGATCATCACCCGCCAGAACATGACCGGCGAAACGGCAAGTACCCCGAGGAGAACCGCGGAAATGGCGAGATCTCGCATGACGCGCCGGTCGTTCAACAATTGTCCGGCGACCCACATCATGCCGAAGGGCCGATCCTCGTCGCGCAACCGGTAATCGCGCTTGACGAGGATGACATCGCCAGACCAGGCCGCGGTAAAGCGGGCCTCATCGAGCAGCAGCGGGGTCTCTTCGTGGCTGTTGGGATCGCGCAGAATGACGATCGGGGGCCATCCGGGGAGCTTGGCCTCGGTGCGAACCAGCACCATCGCCGCACCGTTGCGCAACAGCACGATGGCCGGCAGCGCCGTGCGCATATTGAACAAATCGCTCCAGCGCAGCCGCGTCGCTGTGGCGCGCAACCCAGATGCCCGGGCGATGCCGAGTATTTCGCTGACCGAGGCGTCGCCGGCTGTCAGCAGGTGGTCGCGGACGAGCTGCTCTTTCGACAGCTGCACCCCGCGGTGCCGCGCCACGATGACCAGGCTGCCGAGCAGCGAGCCGGTTGCCCCGCCGGCATCGTCAAGCGGGTCGGCCGTCGCCGGTTCGTTCAATGCCAAAGTCACGGTCTCCACCATCCCGTCATGATTGCCGGGCCGCTCTCAAGTGACCGAGATGTGCGGGACGCATCGCCGCTGTCAGGCGGTCCGTGCATGGAGGGGCGACGCCGGCTGCGGGGTCGCCTGGGGTGCCCCGAGCGAAACCTCCGACACGAATACATAGCCGCGGCGGAATTCGGTTTTAATCAATTGCTGCGCAGCCGAACCGCCGAGGGCGCCGATCTTTTTGCGCAATCGCGTGACGATGACATCGACGGCGCGATCGCTGCTTGGGCGATGCGGGCCGTACAGCACCTCGGCCAGCGCATCGCGCGTGCATAACACCCAAGGATTACTAACAAAATGAACGAGCACCCGGTTTTCTGATGTGGTGAGTTTCATTGTCGAGCCATCGGCCCCGATCAACCGGTTTTCGTGCTGATGCAGCGTCAGCCCGGAAAAAGAGACTGCTTGGGTCGGGCTCGGCACGGCCCCGGCGGATGAGCGCAAGGACATAGACAACTGAATGATATGCTGAACGGTTTGGTTAAGATGCATGATATCGACCGGCGCCTGCATCGATTCGGCCGCACCGGCCAGGCAGTATTCGCGCATCAGTGGATCGCTGGGCTCGCACACGACCAATATCGGAACGTCGCTCTTGCGCTTGATCTTAAGGATCGCCGCGGTTCCGTTGACCGGCGACCCGGTGAGGTCGAGCACGACCACATCTGGATTATGTTGTTGCACAACGTTAAAGAACCGAGCCTCGATCTCGGCCGCACTCCGTGCGGCCTCGTTGCCGACCGCATCGGCGGCGCCGGGGATCGACAAATCCTCACGCGCGACGACTATCGTCGATGCTCCCATCGCTCCCTGTCTTGATACGAATGGGCCAATAGGGGGTGGCCACACACAAACGGGCCAATAGGGGTGGCCACCGAGTGGAGAAATTACCGACATAACCGGCGAGAAGCAAGCTATCGCGACTCCATATTATTGTGTTGCAATCGTATACCGATGGCGCACTCCGCACCGGGAAGGCGCGACGTGCACGGTCCTGACCGATCACTCCCCTCCTTTCGCACAGGTAAAACACTCGGACCGTTGGCCGGACCTGTCTCAGCGGGTAACCGAGCATTACCCTTGGGCACCGATCGGACCGCCGGCAGCGGTCAGCGCCGGCGCGGCGACGCCTCGTTGGCCAGGGGCGAAGTGATGTCGGCGAAGGACACTTTAAGCGAGGTCATCACGTCGATCACGGTCGGCATCCGGGATGTCAATGCTTCCTGCAACGCCGACGCTAGGGCCGCTGGATCCTCGACCCGCGTGCCGCGGCAGCCCATCGCGCGGGCGATCCCGGCGTGGTCGAACTCCTTGAACTCGGCGGCAAATGGCCCCGAGCCGTGGAGCACCCAGCCGAGCGCCTTGTTGTTGAACACCACGACGACGATCGGAATGTCGTGTTCGAGCGCGGTCATCAGCCCGTTCATCGTCATCGCAAACCCGCCATCGCCGACAACCGCCACCACCGCCCGGTCGGGGTGCACGAGCTTGGCCGCCAGCGCCGCCGGGATCCCGAACCCCATCGGCCCGGAGCCGGCCGCCTGCAAGAAACCGCCGGCCGCCTTGGTCTGATAGAAATGCGTCATAAGGATGCGGTTCTCGCCGGCGTCGCAGGTCACAATCGCCTGATCCGGCAGCGCGCGCATCAATTCGCCGATCACCCGCTGCGGCAGGATCGGCCTGTCGTCCGCCCTATAGGAGGGGGCGTTGAAATAGCCATGTGCGTCGCGGTGCCGCGCGACCCGGCGAACCCCGGCGGCGCGGCGCTCTTCCCCGCGCGAGCGCACCTCTGCAGCGAGCTGCCCGAGGACCCGCGCCGCATCGCCCAGCACCACCGTTTCAGCCGGGAAATTCCACGAGGCGTGGCGCGGCTCGATGTCGATCTGGACAAAACTCTGCCGCGTCGGATCGAGGAGTTTGGTGTTCTCCCAGGCGGTATCGCTCGGCGACAATTTGGAGCCGACGACCAAGACCAGATCGGCTTCGCCGAGGCACGCATTGGCCGCTGCGGTGCCGAACGTGCCGAAGACGCCGAGCGCCAGCGGATGGGTTTCGGGAAAGGTGCCCTTGCCGGCCGCCGTCGTCGCGACCGGCAGCCCCGCCGCCTCGGCGAGACCCTGCAACTGGTCATAGCCTTGCGCGATGCGCACACCGTTGCCGGCGATGATGACCGGCCGCTCGGCCGCGAGGATCCGCGTCGCCGCTTCGGCGATCAGCGCCGGCTCGGCGGGCGGCGGCGGGGGTGGCAAATAGAAGCGGGTCGGGTAGAGCGCCGGCTGTGAATCGGGCGCCACCGAGCCGGCGAGCGCGTCATGGCTGAAGAGGACCGCCACCGGCCCCGGCTGCCCGGCCATCGCATGCTTGATCGCCAGCTGGGTCGCCTGCACCGCGGCGACCGGGTCCTGCGCCTGCATGACCTCCTTGGTGACGCCGCCGAATGCCTGCCGGGCGTCCCAGCTGCCATAGTCGCCGGTCCCCTGCTGATAGGGCGCGTGCAGCGAAAAGCGCGGCGCATCGCTGAAATCGGTCAACAGCAGCATCGGCGACCCCGACAGAAAGGCTTCGAGCGTGCCGATGAGGCCGTTGCCGAGCACCCACGGACCCTGCCCTAACAAGACGCCGGGACGCCGGGTCAGCCGGCCATAGACTTCGGCCATCACGCCCCCCAGCGACTCTTCGCGCACGGTCACCATGCGGACCGAGTTCTGGACCTGCGAGAGGCCCGAGACGATGCGCCCGGTATGGCCGCCGGAGATGCCAAAGACGTATTCGATGCCGGCTTCGGCCAGCACCCGCGCGACCAGCACCCGGGCCGGCAATTCCTCGGTCAGCATCCGTTCGATCGCCATCTCGCTCTCCCCTAGGGACGGCGGAAGCTTGCCTCGCCCGACATCGGAATACAACGCGTCAACGCCCAAAATCGCTCCACGGTCAACCGGGAGGGGCGGCCGAAAAAGGCACCCGATCGGGCGAGGCCCGAACACCCAACGCTTTAATCTGCCTGATTGTCGGGCGCAGTGTGTCGGATCATCACCGCGTCGCCTCGCGATGTTTCGCGCACGCATGGCACCGATGTCGGCGCCGAGGTAGAATGCCGGGCAAGCGGCCGCATCGCGGCTGCCAGCGGAGGACCTGCCGATGCCGAGCGTGCGCCCATTCGCCGCCGGGGGATACCGCTTCATCCCCGGCCCCTTCCAGTATTCGGGCGGGGTTGTCGCCGAGCCCGGCTTTCGCATCGAGCGGGCGCGCTTCAAGCAGCTGGTGCCGCTGGCGCAAGGCTTTGCCGCGGTCGAAGCCTATCTCGCCGCGCTCGACCGACCACCGACCGCGTTCTGCGCCTGCGAATTGCGCTCTCCGAAGCAATTCACCGAACCCGGGTTCATCGCGTTCAACCGCACCTATGTCGAGCGTCTGGCCCAATGGGGGATCTTCCGCGACGACGTCAATCCCGTCGCGCGCTCCAACGTCTGCCCGGAGATCGGCCCACCCGCCGCCCCCTCGTTTTACGCCTTCAGCTACACCGTGCCCGGCGACGGCGGCGGTTTTGTCGCGGCCGGCAGCGGGGAAGCGCGCGGCGAAACCAGCGGCAGCTACGCCGACCGCATCGTCCGCCTGGGCGACCAATCAGCGGACGCGATGCGCGAGAAGGCGCGCTATGTGCTGGGCGAGATGGAGCGCCGCATGAGCGCGCTCGGCTGCGGCTGGGCCGATGCGACGACGACCCAGCTTTATTCCGTCTACGACATCCATTCCTTCTTTGCCGCCGAGATCGTCGCGCGCGGCGCCGCGCCGGCCGGCCTCACCTGGCACTATGCGCGCCCGCCGGTCGAAGGGCTCGATCTCGAGATCGACGTGCGCGGGGTTCCCCGCGAACTGGTGATTTAGACGGTGCAGGAAGCGGCGCCGGCTAGCGCCCGGCGTCCCATTCGCGGGGGCGGTGGGCGAAGGCTTCCTCCCAGTGCCTGCCGTCGAAGAGGCGCCGCGGCTGCATCCTCGCCGGGTCGTAAGCGTCGAGGCAGCGCGCGTTGACGCTGTAATTATCGGGGTCCGAGCGCGGCCGATAGAAGGCGTGGATGCCGCAATGCCGGCAGAAATTGTGCTTCGCAGTCCCGGTATTGAACGTATAGGTCGCCAGATCATCGGCGCCCTTGAGAATCAGCAGGCGCTCGTTGAGGACCGGCAGGTGGAGGATACCCTTTTTGGTGCAGATCGAGCAATTGCACTCGCCGATGATGGTTTGCGCGAGATCGACTTCGATCTGAAAGCGCACCCGGCCGCAATGGCAGCCGCCTTCGTAAATTGTCAGCATGACCCTATGCCTCCGCCTGCCGCGATTGCCGTCCGAGCCACAGGACGCCATACAAACCCGCCGCCGACAACAGCGCCATGAACGGGTAGGCGTGGCCGCCATAGCGGGCGTAGAGCGCGCCGGCGGCGAGCATGACGAGACCGCTGCCGAGGCCGGCCGACAGCGCGGCATAAAGCGATTGCGCGCTCGCCGCCGCGCTCGGCGGCACGCTCCTCGCCATGAAATGCATCGCCCCCAGATGGCTGGCGCCAAAGCTCAAGCCATGCAACAGCTGCAGCGCCGCCGCCGGCCCGAGCCCGGGGAGGAGGCCCATCAGGGTCCACCGCACGATCCCGGCGGCGCCCCCCAGCGCCATCAGGCCGAGCGGCCCCAGCCGCGCGACCAACGGCGCGCTGTACCAGAAGAGGACGATCTCGGCCAATACCCCTTCGGCCCACAGGGCGCCGATTACCGTGTCGGAAAAGCCGAGTTCGCGCCAATAGAGCGTGCCGAAGCCGTAATAAAGCTGATGGCTCGATTGGAGGGCCGCCGCGCTGACGACGAAAATCCAGAACCGGCGGTCGGCGAGGAGGCCGCCGAGCGCGCTCCAGCGCGAACGGATGATCCCGTGGCGCCGCGGGGCGGGCGGGATGCCGATGCAGGCGGCCGCCAGCACCACCGAGGCGGCGAGCACCAGCAGCAGCACCTGGTTGTCGGCGAGCCTTGCCGCTGGGCCGATCGCAAGGAGGGCGCCGCTGCCGGCCGCGGCGAGGATAAAGCTGACCGAGCCCCACACCCGCACCCGGCCGTAATCGAGCCCCTGGTTGCGCACCGCCGCGAGCGTGATGCTGTCGCCCAATGGCATCAGCGCCGATTGCGCGACCCCGGCTATGAGGTTCAGCGCCAGGAGCGGCCAGAACCCGGCAACCGGCCACAGCCCGGCATAGGCCGCGCAGGCGCACAGCGCGAGGGCGATCATCACCGCGCGGCGCCGCCCGAGCCGGTCGGCGAGCGCGCCCAGCGCCGGCGTCGCGATGACCTTGGCCCCGATCGCGGCGGCGAACACAACTGCGATTGCCTGCGCATCGAGGCCGCGGCCATGGAGCCACACCGGCCAGAACGGCAGCTGGACGCCGACGACGAGAAAGCTCGCCGCGTAAAACATGCCGAGCCGCGCGGCCTCTCCCTTTGGATGGCGCGGCTGCGCCGATATCGTCATCCGCTTGGCCTCGACGGCGCCGGGTGTCGTGCTTATGTCGCCGGTGTGCTCTTCAGTGTGAACCAGGCGAGCGCGCTCCTGTCGGTGCTTATCATCGACATCGTCCTCGCCGGCGACAACGCGATCGTCGTGGGGATGGCCGCCGCTGGCCTCCCGGCGCGGCGTCGGCGGCGCGTCATCGCCGCCGGGATCGGCGCGGCGACGGTCTTGCGCATCCTCTTCGCCTTTGTCGCGGTTGAATTGCTGCAGACCGTGATCGGCGTCACCCTGGCCGGCGGCTTGCTGCTCTTTTGGGTCGCCTGGAAGCTGCAGCGGGAGATCGCCGCCGCTCACCCGGTTGGCGACAAAGGCGCGGAACTCGGAGCGCGTCGCCCGCGCGAGAAGACCCAGGCGCAGGCGCTGTTGCAAATCGTCGTCGCCGACCTCTCGATGTCGCTCGACAACGTGCTGGCGGTTGCCGGGGTGGCGCGCGATCACCCGCTGGTGCTGGTGGTCGGGCTCGTCGTGTCGGTTGCCCTGATGGGGGTCGCCTCGACCTACGTCGCGCGCCTCCTCGATCGCGCGTTCTGGCTCTCCTGGGTCGGCCTCGGGATCATCACTCTGGTCGCGATGCGGATGATCTGGGAGGGCTCCTCGCAGATCCTCCACGGCAGCGCCGCCCTCGGCATCGGCCTTGCGTAGCTTCCCGTCCTCACAGCACCAGTTGCGTCTGCGTGACCAGCGCGACGAGCCGGCCCGCCTCGGTGGTGATCCGGGTCTGCCACACCATCGTGCGCCGGCCGCGATGCACTGGCGTTGCTTCCCCGGTGATGCGGCTGCCGACGGGCGCGGCGGCGATGAAGTTGGTCTTGCTCTCGATCGTCGTCGTGCCGGCGCCTTCCGGTAGGTTGAGGATCGTGCCGGCGGCGCCGAGCGTATCGGCAAAGGCCATGATCGCCCCGCCATGCAGCACCGCCGGGATCGTGCACAGTTCGGCGCGCACGGTCATCCCGGCGACCACCCGCTCGGGCGCCGCCGCGGTGAATTCGATCCCCATCAGCTCGGCAAACGGCAGTTTTATGTCCTTCAGCCTCGCCAACGCATCCATCGCGCACCCTCTTTCCTGGCCGACGCCCTTGCGGCGCCCGCCCTCGCCATAGTCTTATCGCGCGATCATCGGCAAGGGAGGAGCACATTGCCCCCCGCGACTGGCACGACCACTGGCATCACCGGCCCGAGCGCGTGGCGCCGCGGCGACCTCGCCACCGAAGATTACCGGATCACCCTCCCCGCCGCCGCGCTCGACGAAGTTCGCCGCGCCGCCGACGAAGTGCGCCGGTTTCCGCTGCCGACAATCCTGCGCCTGCCACACGAGTTCGAGATGCCGCAATGCCGCGCCGCAATGGCGGAGGTCCGCCGCATCCTCGACCGCGGCGTCCGCTTCGCGATCGTCGACCGGTTGCCGCTCGACGAGATCGGCGCCGCGGCGGGAATCGAAATCTATTGGCTGTTGTCGTCGATGGTCGCCCGCCCGGTCGCCCAGAGCCTCGACGGCAAGATGATCTACGACGTGCGCGACACCGGCCGCGCGGCCCTCCCCGGCTCTGGCGTGCGGCCCGACCAGACCAATATCGAACTCAAATTCCACACCGACAATTCCTACAACCGGGCGCCGCCCGACACGGTTGTCCTCCTCTGCCTCAAGCCCGCCGAGCGGGGCGGTCACAGCCGGGTCGCGAGCTTCCACACTTTCTATAACGCGCTCCAGGCGCGCCATCCGGAGTGCCTGGCGCGGCTCTACCGGCCGTTCTGGTTCGACCGCCAGAAGGAATTCCACGAGGGCGAACCCGCGGTCTTCGCGGCGCCGGTGTTCAGCGCCGGCGACGAATTATCCGCCCGTTTCAGCGCTCACCAGATCCGCGGTGGCTATGCGCTCAAAGGCGAACCGTTCGACGATGAGGGTGCGGCATCGCTGGCCGCCCTCCTCGACCTCTTCGACGACGAGTCGTTGTCGGCGGATTTCGACCTCGAACCGGGGCAACTGCAATTCGTCGACAACCGGGTCCTCGGCCACGCCCGCACCCAGTTCGAGGATTTCCCCGAGCCCGAGCGCCGCCGCCACCTCGTGCGCCTCTGGCTGCGCGACCGCGGCAGGCGGGCCTATCCGGGGTGATGAATGTTCCGCCTGGACCGCGGGCCTGAAACAGCTCAACCCTCGCCCATCGCCAGCCGCAGGCCCGAGAGGTAGAGCTCGCGGTGCTCCGGGTTGCGGAAGGCGCGCGCCGAGTGGACCATCAGCGGGGTGAGAGTCCGCAGCCGTTCGGCGATCTGCCGGGCCTCCTCGAGGCGGCCCATATGGGCGTAGCATGACATCAGGGCACGGTAAGTCGGGGTAAAATTCGGCAATTCTTCAAGCGACACCCGCAGTATCGCCACCGCTTCATCGAAGCGGCGCGAGAGGAACTGTGCGGTGCCGATCCCGCTGAGATGAAACCCCCGCTGACCGCGCGGGTTGAGGCGCAGCGAAGTTTCGAAATGCGCGATAGCCACCGCCAATTCGCCGGCCATCAGGCGCAGCCAGCCGCTGTGGTACCAGCCGTCGGCAAAGCTCGGGTTGAGCGCGAGCGCGCGGTCGATAAGCGCCAGCGCCGCGTCAATGTCCTCCCCGAAGCCGCCGAGCACGATGGCGGCGCGGCCGAGCACAGCCGGATCGTCGGCGCCGACGCGCAGCGCCTGCCGCGCCAGCTCGATGGCGGCCCCTTTGTTGGCGTCGGGATCCTCGGCGGCGTCGGTATTGTCGAGGTCGACCCGATAGCTCGCCGCCAGCGCCAGCGCCGGCCCGAAGCGCGGCTCGCGAGCAATCGCCTGATCGAGGAGACCCAGCCCCTGGATTATCCGCTCCGGTGAATAGGCCGCGACCCCCGCGAGCGCGCGCAAGTAGAAATCGTAGGCCGTCAGATCGGCGGTCGGACGGTGCGTCGCGCGGCGAATTTCGGCCGCCTGCAGGGCCGGCTCGATCACACCGGCAACGCTGGCTGCGACCTGGTCCTGCAATTCGAAGACATCTGCGAGCGAACCCTCGAAGCGGTCGGCCCACAGATGCGCGCCATCTGCCGCATCGATCAGTTGCGCGGTGATGCGGACGCGCTGTCCGGCCTTGCGCACGCTACCTTCGAGCATGTAGCGCACGCCGAGGTCGCGCCCGATCTCTTTCGCATCGACGGCGCGGCCTTTGTAGGTAAAGCTCGAATAGCGGGCGATGACGAAGAGCCAGTGGATGCGCGACAATGCGGTGATGATCTCTTCGACCATCCCGTCGACAAAATATTCCTGATCCGGATCGCCCGACATGTTGGCGAACGGCAAGACCGCGATCGACGGCTTGTCGGGGAGCGCCGGCGCCGAGGCTTCACCCTCACCCGCCTCCGGGCGATACCCTCCGGCACCCTCTCCCGCAGTGCGGGAGAGGAGGGACCCCGGCGCGTTGGCGACGGGGCGGGTGAGGGTTGGTCCAACACGATAAACCCGCACCTTTCGGGCGATGTTTTTGAGCGCCTGCTCGCCCTGATCCTCAAAGGCGAGGTCGAGCCGACCGGCGGCATCTTCCTGGACCCGGGACGAGACGCAGATCCCGCCCGGTTCGGCTAGCGCTTCCAGCCGGGCGGCGATGTTGACGCCGTCGCCGAGGATGTCGCCGTCCTCGACGACGATGTCGCCCTGATGGATGCCGATCCGGAACTGGAGGCGCCGGTCGGCCGGAATGTCGGCGTTGCGTTCCGCGATTGCGCGCTGAGTCTCGGCGGCGCAGCGCAGCGCGTCGACGACGCTGGCGAACTCGACCAGCAGCCCGTCGCCGGTCGTCTTGACGATGCGCCCCCTATGCGCGGCGATCCCCGGATCGACCAACTCGCGGCGCAGCGCCCGGAGCGCCGCCAGCGTCCCTTCCTCATCCTCACCAATGAGCCGCGAATAGCCGGCGACATCGGCGGCGAGAATTGCCGCCAGCCGCCGCTCGACCCGCTTCTCGGCCATCCGATCGGCCCCCTGTCGCTTGCGCCAATCATACGCCCTCGGCTTTATGCTACAACCGGCAGGCTCCGGAGGAGACACGATGAGCCCGACCCATCCCGCCAATATCAATGTCACAGCCGCGCTCGCCGAGGCGCAGGACGAGTACCGCAGGCGGAACCCGAAGAGCCTTGCGCAGTACGAAGCGGCCTGCGCCGCGCTCCCCGGCGGCAACACCCGCCATTCGATCTATGCCGAACCCTTCCCGCTGACGATGGTGCGGGGCGAGGGCGCGCGCCTGTGGGATGCGGACGGCCACGAATACTTGGATTTCCTCAGCGAGTTCACCGCCGGCCTCTACGGTCATTCGCACCCGCTGATCCGCCGCGCGCTCGATGCGGCGCTCGACACCGGCTGGAACATGGGGGCGCAGGGGCCGGCCGAGGCGCGCTTTGCCGCGGCAATCTGCGCGCGCTTTCCCTCGATCGACCTGGTGCGCTTCACCAATAGCGGCACCGAAGCCAATCTGATGGCGGTGAGCCTGGCGCGCGCAGTGACCGGGCGCGAAAAAATCCTCGTCT
>DASYZD010000268.1:0-10284 GCA_035946655.1 Allostellaceae bacterium
CGAATAGACGTGGACCATCGCCGAGACGATGGTCACCACGAGGATCATCACGCCGGAGAGCGTATCGAGCCTGAGCGACCATTCGACATCGACGCCCCCGGCGGCGATCCAGGTGGCGATATGCACGATCTGCGTGCCATCCTGGGCGAGGATCGCGCGGAACAGCGGGATCGCCAGCACCATTGACGCCAACAGCGCGCCGCAGGTGACGATCTGGGCGGCGCGGTCGCCGATCCAGCGGCCGAAAAATCCGGCGATCGCAGCGGCGGCGAGCGGCAGGAAGACGACGAGGACGGCTATCAAGGTTGAGCCACTGGATTCAGCCACTGGGTTCGGTCATTCAGCTCAGCCCCGCATCATGTGAATGTCTTCGACCTCGATCGTGCCGCGATTGCGGAAATAGACGACGAGGATGGCGAGGCCGATTGCCGCCTCCGCCGCCGCCACCGTCAACACAAACATCGCGAAGACTTGGCCGGCCAGATCACCCAGCACGACCGAGAAGACGACGAAGTTGATGTTGACCGCGAGCAACATCAATTCGATCGACATCATGATGATGATGACGTTCTTGCGGTTGAGGAAAATGCCGAACACGCCGAGCGTGAAGAGGATCGCCGCGACGGTCAGATAATGCCCGAGGCCGACCGCCATCGCCCTACTCTCCGGCCCGACGGGCCTGCGGCCCATGAACTCGTTCGATCACTGCGCCGCTGCTCAGCGGCACCTTGACGAGCGCGATCGCTTCGGCGCGGGTGCGCGCGAGCTGCTCGGGGATCCGCTGGCGGCGCACCCCGACCCGTCGGCGCAGCGTCAGCACGATGGCGCCGATCATCGCCACGAGGAGAATGAGGCCGGCCATCTGAAAAGCGAACAGATAGCGGGTGTAGAGGAGGTCGCCGAGCGCGCGGGTGTTGCTGATGCCGGCGGCGGCCTGCGGCAGCGGCGCGGCCTGGAGACCGGCGATGCCGGGCGCGATCACCCAGCTGCCGAACACCAGCATCAGCTCGGCCAATAAGAGGAACCCAATGAGGGCGCCCACCGGCAGATAGCGCATGAAGCCGCTGCGCAGCTCGGAGAAATCGACATCGAGCATCATCACGACAAAGAGGAAGAGGACCGCGACCGCGCCGACATAGACGATGACCAGGATCATCGCCAGGAACTCCGCCCCCAACAGCACGAAGAGCCCGGCCGAGTTGAAGAAGGCGAGGATCAGGAACAACACCGAATGGACCGGGTTGCGCGCCGAGACGACCATGACGCCAGCCGCCACCGCGACGAGGGCGAACAGATAGAACATGATCGTCTGGAGGATCATCGAGCCGGACCGCTTCCCATAACCGCGTTCCCGGCGAAGGCCGGGACCCACAGATCCGCGCCTGAGCCGGCTCGCACATGGATCCCGGCCTTCGCCGGGAACGCGGCGTTATTCTCTGCGGAAACCGTCCTCATCGATAGGGCGCCTCGAGGGCGAGGGCGCGGGCGATCTCGGCTTCCCAGCGGTCGCCGTTCGCCAGCAGCTTTTCCTTGTCGTAGAACAATTCTTCGCGGGTCTCGGTGGCGAATTCGAAATTCGGTCCTTCGACGATCGCATCTACTGGGCAGGCCTCCTGGCAATAGCCGCAATAGATGCACTTGGTCATGTCGATGTCGTAGCGCGTGGTGCGCCGGCTGCCGTCCTCGCGGGGTTCCGCTTCGATCGTGATCGCCAGCGCCGGGCAGATCGCCTCGCACAATTTGCAGGCGATGCAGCGTTCTTCGCCATTGGGATAACGGCGCAGCACATGCTCGCCGCGAAACCGCGCGCTGAGCGGGCCCTTTTCATAGGGGTAGTTGACCGTGACCGGGCGCTTGAACATATAGCGCAGGGTCAGCGCCATCCCCGAGATCAATTCGCTCAAGAGAAGGCCGCGCGCGCCGCGCGTCAGTAGGTTCATCGGCCGATCCTCACCCTCGCCATAGAGCGTGTCAACGCACCGGGACCCAGCCGAACGCGGTCAGGACGCCCGCGGTCAAGACCAGCCAGAACAGCGTGAACGGCAGAAACACCTTCCAGCCCAGCCGCATCAGCTGGTCGTAGCGGAAGCGCGGGAAGGTCGCGCGCACCCAGAGGATGACGAACATCATAAAGACGGTCTTCAAGAGGAGCCAGATCGGCGCCGGGATCCAGGTGAACGGCGCCACCCCGAACGGCGCCAGCCAGCCGCCCAAGAACAGGATCGCGGTCATCGCGCTGACCATGATCATGTTGCCGTATTCGCCGAGGTAGAAGAGCGCGAAGGTCATCGCCGAATATTCGACGAAGTAGCCGGCGACGAGCTCGGATTCGCCCTCGGGCAGATCGAACGGCGCCCGGTTGGTCTCGGCGAGCCCGGAGATGAAGAACACCACGGCCATCGGCAACAACGGGATGACGAACCAGACATGGCGCTGCGCCAGGACGATGTCGCTCAGGTTCAAGGAGCCGGCGCAGAGGAGCACGGTCACCAGAACGAACCCGATCGACACCTCGTAGGAGACCATCTGCGCCGCCGAGCGTAAGGCGCCCAGAAAGGCGTATCGCGAGTTGGAGGCCCATCCCGCCATGATGATGCCGTAGACCGACAACGAGCTGATCGCGAAGAGATAGAGGAGCCCGACATTGATGTTGGAGATGACGATCCCGTCACCGAACGGGATGACCGCCCAGGCAATCAGCGCGAGCGTGAAGGTCAGCATCGGCGCGGCGACGAAGACGATGCGGTTGGCGCCGCTCGGGATCACGGTCTCCTTCATCAGAAGCTTCAGCCCGTCGGCGATCGGCTGAAAGAGCCCGAACGGGCCGACGACGTTCGGCCCCTTGCGCAATTGCGAATAGGCCAGAACCTTGCGCTCGGCGTAAGTGAAATAGGCGATCGCCAAAAGCAGCGGCACGACGATCGCGATCACCTCGGCGACAATGATGGCGGTGGGCAGCGCGTACCCGCTCCAGAAGGCACTCATCGACCGGCCTCCGCTCTATGGCCGCTGGAGCGCCATGCGTGCTTCGAGACGCGCCCCTGCGGAGCGCTCCTCAGGATGACGAATACCGTGCGTGACATCAAAGACTTCCGTCATCCTGAGGAAGCCGCGAAGCGGCGGTCTCGAAGGATGCATTGTCGCTGGTCCGAGACCGGCTAGCCATGCGTGCCGGTCCGCGGCGAGGTGTCCGGGTGCTCGCCGAACGTGTTGCTGCACTCGGCCATCGTCGGGCTGGCGCGGCTGATCGGGTCGGTGTGGTAGAAATCGGCGATCGGATAGCGGAAGGGCGCCGGGTCGACCGCCCCCGCCTCCCCAAAGCTGCCCCATGCGGCGGGCACGACCTGGTCGAACGCGCCCAACAGTGGATGGGCGGCGCGCATCGCCGCGCGCAGCTCACCCAGTGAATCGAACGGCAGCGGGCGCCCGAGCGCACCCGACAGTGCGCGCAGGATCGCCCAATCCTCGCGTGCGTCGCCCGGCGGGAACACCGCGCGGCGGCCGAGCTGAACCCGTCCCTCGGTATTGACGTAGGTCGCGTCCTTTTCGGTGTAGGCCGCGCCCGGCAGGACGACATCGCCGCGCGCCGCGCCGCGGTCGCCGTGATGGCCCTGATAGATCACAAAGGCCGATCCGGTATCGGTGAGATCGAGTTCGTCGGCGCCAAGGAGATAGAGGATTTCGATCGAGCCCGAGCGGCACCCGGCGAGGATCCCGGCAACATCCTTGCCCCCGGGGCCCGGTAGAAGCCCTATATCGAGCCCGGCGACCCGCGCCGCGGCGTGGTGCAGCACGTTGAACCCGTTCCACTCGGACCGCACGATCCCGCAGCTCTCGGCGATTCCACGCGCCGCCCCGAGCACCCGAGCACCATCGGGACGCGCGAGCGCCCCCTGCCCGACGACCAGCATCGGCGCCTTGGCGCCGCGCAGCACCTCGGCCCAGGGATGCGTTCCGCCGATCAGCTGATTGAGAATCTCGCCGCTGGCGCCGAGCATCTCGACCGGTAACGTGAGATCGAGCGCCGGACCGATCGCGGCCGCCCGAAAGCCTCCCTGTAGGTGGCGCTTGCGCAGCCGAGCATTGATGAGCGGGGCTTCCCAGCGCGGATTGCTGGCGATGAGGAGACAAACGTCGGCCCCGTCGATCCCGGCGATCGTGGTGTTGAAGAGGTAACCGGCGCGGCTGGCGGCATCGAGCTTGGCGCCGTCCTGGCGACAGTCGAGGCTGGTGGCGCCGAGCCTGCCCAACAGCTCCTTCAGGGCGAACATGGCTTCCGCGTCGCACAGATCGCCGGCGATTGCCGCGATGCGCTCGCCGGGAACGGATTTCAGCCGGGCGGCGACGAGATCCAATGCCTCGGACCATTCGGCCTCGACCAACCGGCCGCCGCGCCGGACATAGGGGCGGTCGAGCCGGCGGCGCACGAGCCCGTCATGGGCAAAGCGGGTCTTGTCGGCGATCCACTCCTCGTTGACCGCCTCGTTGAGCCGTGGCAGCACGCGCAGCACCTGGGCGCCGCGCGCGTCGACGCGGATGTTGCTGCCGACCGCGTCCATGACGTCGACCGACTCGGTCTTGCGCAATTCCCAGGGCCGCGCGATGAAGGCGTAGGGTTTCGCGGTCAGCGCGCCCACCGGGCACAGATCGACGATGTTGGCGGATAACTCGGAGCCGAGCGCGCGCTCGACATAGGTGGTAATTTCCATGTCTTCGCCGCGCCCGGTCGCACCCAATTCCTCGACCCCGGCGATTTCGGTCAGAAAGCGGATGCAGCGGGTGCAATGAATACAGCGGGTCATGCTGGTGGCGACCAGCGGCCCGAAATCCTTGTCCTTCACCGCGCGCTTGTTTTCGACATAGCGGCCGCGGTCGAAGCCGTAGGCCATCGCCTGGTCCTGCAGATCGCACTCGCCACCCTGGTCGCAGATCGGGCAATCGAGCGGGTGGTTGATCAGCAGCATCTCCATGACGCCGTGGCGCGCCTTTATCGCCTTTTCCGATTGCGTGAGGATGACGTTGCCGTCGGCGACCGGCATCGCGCAGGAGGCGACGGGCTTTGGCGAGCGCTCGACTTCAACGAGGCACATCCGGCAGTTACCGGCGATGTTGAGGCGCTCGTGAAAGCAGAAATGCGGGATCTCGACCCCGGCCTCTTGGCAGGCCTGGAGGATCGTGGTGCCCGGCGCGACCTCCAATTCCAGTCCGTCGATCGTTACCTTGGGCATCGCGACGCCCCAAACCTGGCTGCATCCACGCCGCGCGTCCTTCGAGACGCGCCCCGTGGGCGCTCCTCAGGATGACGTAAATCGGTGATGGCATTAAGGAAACTCGTCATCCTGAGGAGACCGCGAAGCGGCCGTCTCGAAGGACGCAATAGCATCGATCCAGCCATCGCCGCCCTACTCCGCCGCCTGGCGCGGCGCGGCGGCGCGGTATTCCAGGATACGGCGCTGCATTTCCGGCTTGAAATGGCGAATGAGGCCCTGCACCGGCCACACCGCGCCGTCGGCGAGGGCGCAGATCGTGTGGCCTTCGATCTCGGTGGTGACTTCGAGCAGCATGTCGAGTTCTTCGACGCTGGCCTCACCCTTGACCATGCGCTCCATCACCCGCCACACCCAGCCGAGCCCCTCGCGGCACGGCGTGCACTGGCCGCAGCTCTCGTGCTTATAGAACTGGGAGAGCCGGGCGATCGCGCGCACGATGTCGGTCGATTTGTCCATGACGATGAGGGCGGCGGTGCCGAGCCCGCTTCGCTCGGCGACCAAGCTGTCGAAATCCATCAGCACCTTGTCACAAACCGGCGCCGGCAGGCACGGGGTCGATGAGCCGCCGGGGATGACCGCGAGCAGATTGTCCCAGCCGCCGCGCACCCCGCCGGCATGGCGCTCGATCAATTCGCGCATCGGGATCGACATCTCTTCTTCGACATTGCACGGCTGTTCGACGTGCCCGGAGATGCAGAAAATCTTGGTCCCGGTGTTGCGCGGGCGCCCGAGCCCGGCAAACCATTTCGCGCCGCGCTTCAGGATGGCGGGCGACACGGCGATCGTCTCGACATTGTTGACCGTGGTCGGGCAGCCGTAGAGGCCGACAGCCGCCGGGAACGGCGGTTTCAGGCGCGGCTGGCCTTTCTTACCCTCGAGGCTTTCGAGGAGCCCGGTTTCCTCGCCGCAGATGTAGGCGCCGGCGCCGCGGTGCAGGTAAATGTCGATGTCGTAACCGGAGCCGCAGGCGTTTTTGCCGACAAGCCCGGCGGCGTAAGCTTCATCGATCGCGGTCTGGAGGTGGGTCGCCTCGTTGTAGAATTCGCCGCGGACATAGATGTAGGCGGCACCGACCCCCATCCCCGCGCCGGCGAGGACGCAGCCCTCGATGAGCTTGTGCGGGTCGTTGCGCAGGATGTCGCGGTCCTTGCAGGTGCCGGGTTCGCTCTCGTCGGCATTGACGACGAGATAGGTCGGCCGGTCGCTGGTCTTCGGCATGAACGACCATTTGAGCCCAGTCGGAAAGCCGGCGCCGCCGCGCCCGCGCAGCCCCGATTCCTTGCATTCGTTGACGATCCAGTCGCGGCCCTTGTGGATCACTTCCTTGGTGCCGCTCCAGTCGCCGCGCTGCAGCGCCCCGGCGAGATGCCAGTCGTGCTCGCCGTAGAGGTTGGTGAAAACGCGGTCCTTGTCAGCCAGCATTGCTCGTCTCTCCGCCGTCGCCCGGTTGGAGCGCCGATTGCATCGCGGGGGGCTCCGGCGGCTCGCTCAATGTGGTCTTGCCGGTGGAAGGCGCCGAACTCTTCCGGCCGCCGAGCGAACCCACCGGCGGCGGCTTGCCGTTGCGCAGTGCGTCTAGGAGCGCCTCGGTCGTGGACCGATCGAGATCTTCGTAGAAATCGTCGTTGACCTGGAGGATCGGGGCGTTGACGCAGGCGCCGAGGCACTCGACCTCGACGAGGGTGAAAAGACCGTCCGCGGTGGTGCCGCCCATTGCGACACCGAGCATCCTCTCACAGGCGGCGACGACGGCATCGGAACCGCGCAGCCAGCACGGCGTCGTCGTGCAGGCCTGCAGGAGGTAGCGCCCGACCGGGCGCAGATTGAGCATCGTATAGAAGGTGGCGACCTCGTAGACGCGGATGCGCGGCATCTCCAGGAGGTCGGCGACATGGTGCATCGCGGCCAGCGGCAGCCAGCCGCCCGATTGGCGCTGCGCCAGGTCCAAGAGCGGCAAGACCGCGCTCTGCTGCCTCCCGGCCGGGTATTTGGCGATATGCGCCTGTGCCCGCTCCAGGTTTTCCGCGGTGAACGCGAAATCCGCGGGCTGCGCGACCGGCGCGCCTGCGCCATGCGTGTTCACCGGTCGATCTCGCCGAAAACGATGTCCATCGAGCCGATGATCGCCACCAGATCGGCCAGCATATGGCCCTTCGACATGAACTCGGTCGCCTGCAGAAAGGCAAAGCCGGGCGCGCGGATCTTGCAGCGATAGGGGCGGTTGGTGCCGTCGGAAACCAGATAGACCGCGAACTCGCCCTTCGGCGCCTCGACCGCCGTGTAGGTCTCGCCCTCGGGCACGTGATAGCCCTCGGTATAGAGCTTGAAGTGATGGATCAGGGCTTCCATCGACTGCTTCATCTCGGCGCGCGGCGGCGGCGCGACCTTGCGGTCGTTGACCTTGATGGGGCCCGCCGGCATCTGCGCCAGGACCTGCCGGATGATGCGCAACGATTGGCGCAATTCCTCGAGGCGCACCAGATAGCGGTCCCAGCAATCGCCGTTCTTGCCGACGGGCACGTCGAACTCAATCCTGTCGTAGGCGTCATAGGGCTGGGTGCGGCGCAAATCCCAGGCGATCCCCGACCCGCGCAGCATCGGGCCGGAAAACCCCCAATCGACCGCGTCCTTGGCGCTGACGACGCCGATATTGACGGTGCGCTGCTTGAAGATGCGGTTCTCGGTCAACAGCCGCCCGATATCATCGATCGTCCGCGGAAAGTTGTCGCAAAACGCCAGGATGTCGTCGGTGAGCCCGGCCGGCAGGTCCATGTGCACGCCGCCCGGACGGAAGTAGTTGGCGTGGAGGCGGGCGCCGGAGGCGCGCTCATAAAACTCCATCAGTTTTTCGCGCTCCTCAAACCCCCACAGGAACGGCGTGATCGCGCCGACGTCGAGCGCGAAGGCGCAGATGTTGAGGAGATGGTTGAGGATGCGGGTGATCTCGGCGAACAGCACGCGAATGTATTGGGCGCGCGGCGGCGGGGCGATCCCGAGGAGCTTTTCGACGGCGAGCGCGAAGGCATGCTCCTGGCACATCGGCGAGACGTAGTCGAGCCGGTCGAAATAGGGGATCGCCTGCAGGTAGGTCTTGTATTCGATCAGCTTTTCGGTGCCGCGATGGAGGAGGCCGATATGCGGGTCGGCGCGCTCGATGACCTCGCCGTCCATCTCGAGGACGAGCCGCATCACGCCGTGGGCGGCGGGATGCTGCGGCCCGAAATTCATCGTGAAGTTGCGGATCGCCGGCGCCCCGGCGAGCTCGGCCCCGGGATCGCCCGGCGCGGCGGGCAGGTCGCTCACGGCGCGCTCCCTGGCGGCTTCCCGTCGGGCGCGCTCGCCTTCTCGTCGCCGGGCAATATCTTGTCCATGCCCTCCCAGGGCGACAGGAAATCGAAGCTGCGGAACTCCTGGGTCAGACGCACCTTCTCATAGACGACGCGCTTCTGGTCCTCGTCGTAGCGCAATTCGACATAGCCGGTCAGCGGGAAATCCTTGCGCAGCGGGTGCCCGTCAAACCCGTAATCGGTGAGGATGCGGCGCAGATCCGGGTTGTCGCTGAAATAGATCCCGAAGAGGTCCCACGCCTCGCGCTCCCACCACCCGGCGCAGCTGTAAAGGCCAACCGCGGAGGGTACCGGCTGGTCCTCGTCGGTTGCGATCTTGACCCGAATGCGCTGATTGAGCGTCATGCTCAAGAGGTTGTAGACCACATCGAAGCGCCGCGCCCGGTCGGGGTGGTCGACGCCGCAAATGTCGCACAGCATCGTGAAGCGGCATTTGGGGTCGTCGCGCAGGAAGCCGAGGACGCCGATCACCGCATCCGCCGCAACCTCGCACGACAATTCGCCATGGCGGATCTCGGTCGCGATCAGCGCGCCGGGAACCGCGCCGGGCAATGCCGCCGCGAGATATTCGGCCAGGGTCTTGAGCTTGTCGTCCATGCCGGTGTCGCCGGGGATCAGCGGGCGAAGCTGCGGGTGCGCTTGATCTTCTTCTGCAACAGGAGGATGCCGTAGAGCAGCGCCTCCGCCGTCGGCGGGCAGCCGGGGACATAGATATCGACCGGCACGATGCGGTCGCAGCCGCGCACCACCGAATAGGAATAATGGTAGTAGCCGCCGCCATTGGCACACGACCCCATCGAGATGACCCAGCGCGGCTCCGCCATCTGGTCGTAAACCTTGCGCAGGGCCGGGGCCATCTTGTTGCACAGCGTGCCGGCGACGATCATCACGTCGGACTGGCGCGGGCTCGGCCGGAACACGACGCCAAAGCGGTCGAGGTCATAGCGGCTGGCGCCGGTATGCATCATCTCGACCGCGCAGCAGGCAAGCCCAAAGGTCATCGGCCATAACGAGCCGCTGCGCGCCCAGCCAACCAGCGCATCGACGGTCGATGTGATGAACCCGCGGTCCTCGATCTCCTCGGTCGCCGCGCGCAGCAATAGGTCCTGTTCGGGCCCTGGCGCAACCAGCCGGCTTGGCGCTTCGATCACTCCCATTCGAGCGCCCCTTTCCGCCATTCGTAGATGAAGCCGACCGTCAGCACGGCGAGAAAGACGATCATCGACCAGAAGCCGAACACCCCGATATCGCCCAGCGAGACCGCCCAGGGGAAGAGGAAGGCGACTTCGAGATCGAAGATGATGAAGAGGATCGCGACCAGGTAATAGCGCACATCAAAGCGCACCCGCGCATCCTCGAACGGCTCGAAGCCGCACTCGTAGGGAGACAGCTTTTCCGAATTGGGGTTCTGCCGGGCCAGCACGAACGAGGCGCCGACCATCGCCACCGCGATCCCCCCGGCGATCACGAGAAACACCAGGATCGGAAAATACTGGCTGAGCAGGCTCTCCATACCACCCCTCGGACCGCCAGCCTCGACCGATGGCGGGAGCGACGGGGCTCGAACCCGCGACCTCCGGCGTGACAGGCCGGCGCTCTAACCAACTGAGCTACGCCCCCGCAACCTTCGGATCGCGGCGCCCCCTCCTCCCTAGGCAGTCCGGGGG
>DASYZD010000269.1:0-7196 GCA_035946655.1 Allostellaceae bacterium
GCGGAGGCCGCCGCCATGGAGGCGCGCGAAGTCGAGATAGTAGAGAGTTTGGGGATACCCGATCCTTATCGCGTTATTATCTGAACGGATAAAAGCGGACACCCGCCCTCGATGAGCGACCCCGAGCCTCCCGCCGGCGGCGACGAGCCTGAGCGCACCCGGCCCGCGACCGCCGCACGGTCGCTGTCGCGTCTGCGCGGCCTGTGGCGCCTGCTGCGCCGGCCACGCGGGCCACGCGGCTCGCCGGAGACGATGGATGCGCTGATCGCCGCCGCCGCGCTCGACGGCGCCGCCCCGATCACCCCGCAGGAGCGGTTCCTGATCGGCAACATCCTCAAGGTTCACGACCGCAATGCCGCCGATGTGATGGTGCCTCGCGTCGACATTGTCGCGCTCGATCTCGAGCAGCCGTTCGCCGAAGTCGTCAAATGCATGGTCGAGCAAGGCCATTCGCGCGTGCCGGTCTATCGCGAGACGCTCGATGACGTGATTGGCTTTGTCCATGTCAAGGACGTCTTGGCGCCGGTCGCCGACCGCCGCCCGGGCAAGCTGTCACGGCTGTTGCGCAAGGTGCTGTTCGTCGCCCCCTCGGTACCGATCCTCGACCTCCTCGTCCAGATGCGCCAAGCGCGCACCCACATCGCGATGGTTGTCGACGAGTTCGGCGGCATCGACGGGCTGGTGACGATCGAGGATCTGATCGAGGAGATCGTCGGCGAGATCGAGGACGAGCATGATGTCGCCGAGGCCCCGAGCCTGATCGAGCGGCCCGACGGCAGCATCATCGCCGATGCCCGCTTGCCGATCGAGGCGCTCGAGGAGCTGCACGGCACCCGCCTGCGCCCCGAGGGCGACGAGGAGGCGGTCGATACGCTGGGGGGCCTCGTATTCATGCTGGCGGGGCGGGTCCCGAAACGGGGCGAGATCATCGCCCATCCGGACGGCGTCGAATTCGAGGTGCTCGATGCCGACCCGCGCCGGGTCAAACGGCTGCGCGTGCGCGGGCTGCCGGCCGCGATCGCCAGCAAAGGGGCGGCCGGTGCCTGAAACCACGGTGCTGCGGGTGGTCCCCGGCGCCCGCACCGAGACGCCGCTCTGCCGGCTGGCGCAGGAGCTTGCCGCATTGTCGGGCTGGCGGCGCTACGGGCTCGGGTTTGTGCTCGGGGCGCTGCTCGCCGGCGCGTTGCCGCCGCTTGACCTGACGCCGCTGATCTTCGTCTGTATTCCGGGTCTCTTATGGCTCGACGATGCAAGCGGCGGGCCGTGGGCGTCGGCCCGGCTCGGCTATGTCTTCGGGCTGGGCTTTTTCGTCGCCGGTCTTTACTGGATCGCCGCGGCGCTGTTTGTCGACATCGCCCGGTTCTGGTGGGCGTTGCCGTTTGCGGTCCTCGGATTGCCGGCTTACCTGGCGTTCTATCCGGCGGCCGCGCTCGGCATAACCAGCCTGGCGACGACTAGGCTGCGGTTGCCGGCGGGCGCGCGGGTCTGCCTGTTCGCGGTCGCCTGGAGTGCGGCGGAATGGGCGCGCGGGCATTGGCTGACCGGGTTGCCGTGGAACCTCATCGGCTATGTCTGGTCGGGCGGCTTTCCGGGCTCGCTGGCGATGCTGCAGACCGTAGCCTGGGTCGGGATTTACGGGCTGAGCTTTGTCACCGTGCTGGCTGCCGCGCTGCCGGCCCTGATCGCGGTTCCCTTGCTGCGGCCGACGACACCGGTGCGGCGTGCCGCCCCGGTCTTGGGCGCCGCGCTGTTGATCCTCGCCCCGGCAGCGCTCGGCGCGGTGCGGCTTCAAGGGGTGCCGCCCGGCTCGACCGGAACCTGGCTGCGCCTGGTCCAACCCTCGATCGCCGAGACGATGAAATGGGACCCGGCGGCGGCGGAGGCGAACTTTCACCGGCTGATCGAATTGAGCACCGGTCCGGCCGAGCACAAGCTCGCGGCGGTGTTGTGGCCGGAAGCGGCAGCGCCCTTCCTCTTGGAGCGCGACGCCGTGCACCGTGACGCGATTGCCGCGGTCGCCCCCGAGGGCGGCTATGTGATCACGGGCGCGTTGCGGTCCAATCCGCCCCCCGACCGGCCGACACGGATCTGGAACAGCATCGAGGCGATCGACGGCGAGGGCATTATCCGCGCCCGCTACGACAAGGCGCACCTCGTGCCATTCGGCGAATATGTTCCGCTGAGCGAGGTGCTGCCGGTCAAGAAGATCACCCCCGGCACCATCGATCTGAGCGCCGGCCCGGGACGGCAGACAATCGCGCTCTCGGGTCTTGCCGCCTTCTCGCCGATCATTTGCTACGAGGCGATCTTCCCCGGCACGGTGGTCGACGCGAGCGCGCGCCCCGCGTGGATTCTAAACGTTACCAACGATGCGTGGTATGGTCGCACTTCAGGCCCCTATCAGCATTTCGCGATAGCCCGGACCCGTGCGATCGAAGAAGGTCTGCCGCTGGTCCGCGTTGCCAATAACGGCATCAGCGGGGTGGTCGACCCCGCCGGGCGAGTGGTGGCGCGCACCGGTCTCGACAGCGTCGGCCATGCCGATGTGCCGCTGCCGGCCGCCCGGCCACCGACCGTCTATGCCGCGGCTGGGGATTGGCTGTTCATGGTGATGCTGGTGCTCGGCATGGTTCCCGCATTGCGCCGCTGGCGCTAGCTCAAGCCGGCGAATGGGGCGGCCTGGGCTGAATTCAGCTATCACAGGTTGTAGATAGCCGTTGACAGCATACTATCGTATGAGATATCACCCTCGCACCTTAAAGTGCGAGCGAACGCATGGCGATTTCGCGACTTACACGACGGCCGAGCCGACAAAAATCGGACAAACCGAACCCGATCGACGTGCAAGTCGGCTCCCGGGTTCGATTGCGCCGCAACATGCTTGGGCTGAGCCAAGAGAAGCTCGGATCAGCGATCGGCCTTACTTTCCAGCAGGTGCAAAAATACGAGCGCGGCGCCAACCGCATCGGCGCGAGCCGGCTGCATCAACTCAGCCGCGTCCTCGATGTGCCAGTCTCATTCTTCTTCGACGATGTCGATCCGGTACGCGCGCCGGCGATCCCGGGCGGCTTCGCCGAGCCGCCGGCCGAGGCGTTCGACTCCGATCCGATGCGCCGCCGCGAAACGGTCGATCTGGTCGAGGCCTATTATGCCATCGACGACACCGCCGTGCGCCGCCGCCTCCTGGACCTTGCCAGGGCGCTCGCGACGGAGGGTGAGCGAAGCGCCGATCAAACCCCTGCTCGGTCCCTCAGGCGCGCCCGGCAACACAATCCTGCTTGACGCTTGGGTCTCTAGCTCGACAAGGTGCCGCCGAAGACGCGCGCGCCGGATTGCGTGATCGCTCCGCCAGACGGCGGGCGGAATTTGGCTCAGGTCGATTAAGGGGGATGGTCTCTTGCCGCAGCTCGATTTTGTTTTTACCAGCGAGTCGGTGTCGGAAGGGCACCCCGATAAGGTTTGCGACCGCATTTCCGATGCGCTGGTCGATCATTTCCTCACCGCAGAGCGCGAGGCGCGCTGCGGCCTCGAAACGCTGGCGACGACCAACTACATCGTTCTGGCCGGCGAGGCCCGCGGGCCCAAATCGTGGCACCTGGACGACGATCGGCTTTCACCGGCTACCAAAGACGAGCTGAGCGAGGTGGCGCGTCACGCGGTTCACGACATCGGCTACGAGCAGGACGGTTTCCACTGGCGGCACGCCCATATCGAGTGCCTGATCCACGGGCAATCGACCGACATCTCGCAAGGGGTGGACGAAGGGGGCAACAAGGCCGAGGGCGCCGGCGATCAGGGCATGATGTTCGGCTACGCCTGCCGCGAGACCCCGGAACTGATGCCCGCGCCGATTTTTTATGCCCATGCGATCCTGCGCTCGCTGTCGGAGGCGCGCAAGTCGGGAGCGGAGCCGCTGCTTGGCCCGGACGCCAAAAGCCAGGTCACGCTACAATATGCCGCCGGGAAGCCGGTGCGGGCGGCGGCGATTCTCGTCTCGTCGCAGCACTCGCCGAGGATCGGCCAGGACGAGGTACGTGAGATCGTCCGGCCGCATGTCGTCAACGTCCTTCCCGAGGGCTGGATGTGCGACGAAGCGCATTTCTACATCAACCCGACCGGACGCTTCGTCAAAGGTGGCCCGGATGGCGATTGTGGCTTGACCGGCCGCAAGATCATTGTCGATACCTATGGCGGGGCGGCGCCGCATGGCGGCGGCGCATTTTCCGGCAAAGACCCGACCAAGGTTGACCGCTCGGCCGCCTATGCCGCGCGCTATCTGGCGAAGAACGTCGTCGCGGCCGGCCTTGCCGAGCGCTGCACGATCCAGCTCGCCTATGCGATCGGCATCGCCGATCCGCTATCGGTCTATGTCGACACCGGTGGCACTGGCCAGGTCGACGAGGACCGGCTGTCACGCGTGCTGCGCGCTGCGATGGACCTGTCTCCGAAAGGCATTCGCACCCATCTCGGGCTCAACAAGCCGATCTATGCCCGCACCGCCGCCTATGGCCATTTCGGCCGGCCGCCCGAACCCGATGGCGGCTTCTCGTGGGAGCGGATCGACCTCGTCGCCGAGCTGCGCCGCGCCTTCTGAGATGGCTGTGCCGAGGGACCTTGCCAGGGACCTTGTCTGAAGAGGCGCCGGGTCCGACCCGGCAGCTTTACGGCCGTCGCCGTGGGCGCCCGTTGCGGCGGGGGCGGCGCCGCCTCGCCGAGAGCCTACTGCCGCAGATCGCGGTATCGCTCCCCCAGCAACGGCTGCTCGATCCCGCCGCCCTGTTCACGAGACCAATGGCAGCGGTGTGGCTCGAGATCGGCTTTGGCGCCGGCGAACACCTGAGCGCACAGGCCCAATCCCACCCGGAGATCGGGTTCATCGGCTGCGAGGTGTTCGAGAACGGCATCGCCCGGCTCGTCGGCGACATCGCGCACCACGGCCTCGACAACGTCCGCATCTTCGCCGACGACGCGCGGGGGTTGCTCGATTGCTTCATGCCGGCCTCGATCGGGCGGGTGTTCATCCTGTTCCCCGATCCGTGGCCGAAGCAGCGCCATCACAAGCGCCGCCTCGTCGCGCCGCCGACGCTCGACCGCCTCGCGACCGTCTTGCAACCGGGCGCGGAGTTGCGCCTCGCCACCGACGATCCCGGGTATCTGGTATGGATGCTGGAGCTCCTTACCGCGCGCCCCGATTTTGTCTGGGCGGCGCGCAGCGCTGCCGATTGGCGCGAGCGGCCAGCGGACTGGCCGGCGACGCGCTATGAGGAAAAGGCCCGCGCCGCCGGGCGCAGGCCGGCGTTTCTGCGCTTTATCCGGCGGTCGAGTTAGCGGTCATCCGGGTGGTTCCGCCTTGCCGGATGCGCCGGTTTCACTATATATGACGGCAAAAGTCCCATCGGGTCCGCCTGGGCAAGAAGGTCCTGGCCGGGCCGATTGTTGGAGTGGGCCCGACGGCCCACTTTTTGTTTCCGGTCCACGTTTGCTATCGGGATGGGAATCGGTTGCCGATCGATACCAACGAGATTGCCCGCATCATCGAGCCTTCGCTCGAGGCGATGGGGTATCGCCTGGTGCGGGTTGCGCTGACCGGCGCGAAGCGGCCCACCCTGCAGGTGATGGCCGAACGCGCCGACGAGGCGGCGATGACGGTTGAGGATTGCGCCGGGATCAGCCGTTCAGTCTCCGCGCTGCTCGACGTTGCGGACCCGATCGCCGGGACCTATATGCTCGAAATCAGTTCGCCCGGGATCGATCGCCCGCTGGTTCGCCCGGAAGACTACGACCGCTTTGCCGGGTTCGAGGCGCGGATCGACCTGAGCACGCCGCTCGACGGCCGCAAGCGCTTCCGCGGGCGGCTGCTGGGGCGCGCCGAAGAGCATATCCGCCTGATTGGCGATGCGGGCGAGGTTCGCCTGCCGCTCGCCGCGATCCTGCGCGCCAAGCTCATTCTAACGGACGACCTTCTCGCGGCGGCGCGGCCGAAATCCGCACCGACCCACTGACACGGGGAACACCCATGGAGACCACCACCTTCGCCCGCCCCGAGCTGTTGCAGGTCGCCGACACCGTCGCGCGCGACAAGGGGATCGACCGCGACGAAGTCCTGGAGGCGATGGAGCAGGCCGTCCAGAAGGCCGGGCGCTCGAAATATGGCCAGGAATACGACATCCGGGCCGAGATCGACCGCCGCAGCGGCGAGATAAGATTGCTGCGCTTCCGCGAGGTGGTCGACACGATCGAGAACGAGGCGACACAGATCGCGCTGGAGGCGGCGCAGCGGCTCAACCCCGAGGCCGAGATCGGCGATTTCATCACTGATCCCTTACCGCCCATCGATTTTGGCCGCATCGCGGCGCAGACCGCGAAGCAAGTGATCGTACAGAAAGTGCGCGATGCCGAGCGCCAGCGCCAATATAAGGAGTTCAAGGACCGGATCGGCGAAATCGTCAACGGCCTTGTCAAGCGGGTCGAATTCGGCAATGTCGTCGTCGATCTCGGGCGGGCCGAGGCGATGCTGCGCCGCGACGAATTATTGCCGCGGGAGAGCTTCCGGCAGGGCGAGCGGGTGCGCGCCTACATCTACGATGTCCGCCAGGAGACGCGCGGCCCGCAGATCTTCCTGTCGCGTACCCATCCGCAATACATGGCCAAGCTGTTCGCCCAGGAGGTGCCTGAAATTTATGACGGCATCATCGAAATCAAGGCGGTCGCGCGCGATCCGGGCAGCCGGGCCAAGATCGCCGTCATCTCGCGCGACAGCGGCATCGACCCCGTCGGCGCCTGCGTCGGCATGCGCGGCAGCCGGGTCCAGGCGGTGGTCGGCGAACTGCAGGGCGAGAAGATCGATATCATCCCATGGTCGTCGGATCCCGCCACGTTTGTCGTCAACGCGCTCGCCCCGGCCGAAGTGACCAAGGTGGTAATGGACGAGGAGCAGCGGCGGATCGAGGTCGTCGTGCCCGACGATCAGCTCAGCCTTGCGATCGGCCGGCGCGGCCAGAACGTACGGCTCGCTTCGCAACTGACCGGGTGGGACATCGACATCCTGACCGAGGCCGAGGAATCCGAGCGGCGCACCGAGGAATTCCGCTCCCGCAGCCAGCTGTTCATCGACGCGCTCGACATCGATGACGTCATCGCGCATCTGCTGGTAACCGAGGGGTTCGGCTCGCTCGAGGAGGTCGCCTTCGTGGCGG
>DASYZD010000270.1:0-4699 GCA_035946655.1 Allostellaceae bacterium
AGTTCGGCGATGCGCTGACGCACAAGGGGACTCAGCAGCGCGGCCAGCTCGGCCTCGTGGCGATATCCCGGCATCGCTGCGGCAAGGGCGGGGGTCGTCCGGGTCGCCGGGTGGAAATAGAGTTCGCTGACCCCCGGCGGCAGATGCGGCAGGAGGCGCAAGACCCGCTCCTCGACCAGCGCGCCGCTCCAGGCGATGCCGAAGACGTGATCGTTGATGGCCAGCCCGGCGCGATGCAGCCGCCGCCGCAGCGCCGCGACGGCCGGCCGGTAGGGCGGCGCCCGATAGCGTTCGCCCGGGAAGGCGCGGCGCAGCACAGCTTCCGGCTCGGCGGGGAGGCGCACCGCGCGCATGCCATAGGACCGGCCGATCTCGACGATGAGGCGCGCGACGGTCGGGTGCAGATGCAGGTGCTGGTGCGCGTTGACATGGTCGAGCGCGAGCCCAGTTGCGCGGAACGCCTCGAATTGCGCGGCGATCTCGGCGGCCAGCAGGCGGCGCACCCCCGGCACGAAGAAATAGCGCAACGCGGCGCGGATCTGGTTGTCGTCGAACCGCCCGTCCGCGCTAACCAGGCCCCTGAGATCGCCAGGCGGCAACACCGAGGTGCCGTCAATCAGCACGAGATGGAGCCCGACCTTGAGCCCCGGCAGACGATGCGCCCGCGCCACCGCGTCGACGGCGGCGGGAGCGGCGACCATTAGGCTCGCTGAGGTCAGGATGCCGTCGCGGTGGGCCGCCTACACCGCCTCGTTGATCGCGATATCGCGGCCGAAATCGTCAGCCGTGACGATCAGGCGCCGCTCCCGGTTGTCATCCCGGCGCAGGCCGGGATCCATTTCTCGACCGGCACCGCCCCCGGGAGGGAGCACCCTCACTCGATGCTGGGGAATCGGGACACGATGGGTCCCGGCTTTCGCCGGGACGACATTGTGGGTGGTCAGCTCGCCATCTCCCGGTGGCGCAGGAACTGGAAGAACTCGACCCCCTCGCGCAGCCGGCGCCGCATCATTTGCGGGCTGCGGATCATCTCGCCGACCAGGGAGGCGATCTTTTTCCGGCGGAAATAAAAGCGTTTGTAGAAGGTTTCGAGCGATTCGAAGATTTCCGTGTGCGACAAATGCGGATAGTGCAACGGCGCGATCTGCACCCCGTTATCGTCGATCAGCTCGGCATTCGCGATGTCGAGCCAGCCCTCTTGGACCGCCTGGCGGTAGAGTTCGGTGCCGGGATAGGGCGCGGCCAATGAGACCTGGATCGTGTGCGGGTTGATCTCGGCGGCAAAGCGGATGGTTTCCTCGATCGTCTCCTTTGTTTCGCCCGGGAGGCCCAGGATGAAGGTGCCGTGGATCGTGACGCCGAGCTCGTGGCAATCCTTGGTGAAGCGGCGGGCGATATCGATCCGCATGCCCTTCTTGATGTTGTTGAGGATCTGCTGGTTGCCGGTCTCGTAGCCAACCAGCAGCAGGCGCAACCCGTTGTCGCGCAGCACTTCCAGTGTCGCGCGCGGCACGTTGGCCTTGGCGTTGCACGACCAGGTGACGCCGAGCTTGCCCAACTCCCGGGCGATCGCCTCGGCGCGCGGCCGGTCGTCGGTAAAGGTGTCGTCGTCGAAGAAGAACTCCTGCACCTGCGGAAAATAGCTTTTCGCAAGCCGGATTTCCTCGATCACATGGCCAACGCTGCGCACCCGGTAGCGATGCCCACCGACCGTTTGCGGCCACAGGCAAAAGGTGCATTTCGAGCGGCAGCCGCGCCCGGTGTAGAGCGACATGTACGGGTGCTTCAGGTACCCGATGAAGTAGTCCTCGACCTTGAGATCGCGCTTATAGACCTCGGTGACGAACGGCAGCTGGTCCATGTCCTCGAGGATCGCGCGCGCCCGGTTGTGGACGATTGCCCCGGCCCCATCGCGATAGCTCAGCCCGTCGATATCGGCGAACCGGCGGCCCTCCGCCACCTCCTTGATCGTGAAATCGAATTCCTCGCGGGCGACAAAATCGATGGCGCGCGACGCGGCGAGGCTGGCGTCGGGCTCGACCGCGACCTTGGCGCCGACGAGGCCGATCTTGAGCCGCGGATTGGCGTCCTTGAGGGTTTCGGCGACTTTGACATCGGCGGCGAAGGACGGGGTCGAGGTGTGCAGCACCAGGAGTTCGTGATCGCGCGCGGCCGGCAGCACCTCCTCGAGCCGCAGCCGGGCCGGCGGGGCGTCGATCAGTCGGCTGCCGGGAACGAGCGCGGCCGGCTGGGCCAGCCACGTCGGATACCAGAACGAGCGGATCTCGCGGCGCGCCTGATACCGCGACCCGGCCCCGCCATCGAACCCATCGAAGGACGGCGGATGCAGGAACAGGGTCTTCATCATGCCGGCTAATCCCCCTCGACGCTCATCTCGCCGTTCGGCTCGACCCGGAACAATTGGTCGCGCCACAACACGCTGCGCCCGCAGAAGCTATAGAGAAACACCGCAAAGGACAAAGCATCCCGTAACGGCAGCAGCCACAGCCCGGTGCGCGGCAGATCGAGACGGCGGGCGATCAGAATGGCCGATATCCAGCGCAGCAGCACCGAGATGAGGACACAGTCCCACGCCGCCGTGCCCGATCCCCAGAGCATGGCGGCAAGCGCGGTTATCATCACCGTATGGGTGATCACCGAACCCGCGAAACCGGCCGGCGCCAGCATCCGGGAGGTGCGCGCCCAGCGCAATTCGTGGCACCACAGACTGGCGAAGGAGGGCTCGGTCACGCGGTTTTCGACGATGTAGGGCGAGAGCACGCTCTTGAGGCCGAGCTTGCGCACCGCGGCGCCGAGCCGGTGGTCGTCGGCGAGTTCGTTGCGCAGGCGGGCGAAACCGCCGAGCCGGTCCAGCACCTCGCGGCGCAGCGCGATCGTTGCGCCGAAGCAGCCATCGCCGACGTCGAGCGCATCGCCGACAAGCGCGCCCGGCAGGAAGCCGAAATTGATATGCAGCGCCGCCAATCGCGACCACAGGCCGGCGGTGGGCACGCCCTTATAGGCGCAGGTCACGATCCCGGTCCCGGGGTCGGCCAAGGGCGCCGTCACGGTGGCGAGATAATCGGGCGTCACGCGCATGTCGCTATCGGCCAGCACAATCAGCTGGTGGCGGGCCGCCGGCACCATGTTTTCAAGGTTCGCCACCTTGAGATTGCTGCCGGCGGCGCGCGGATCGATGACGAGCTCGATATCCTCGAGCGGCCGCTCGCCAATCAGCGCGCGGGCGATCGGCAGGGCGCCGTCGGCGCGATCGCTGACGCCGAGCACGAGCTGGAAAACCGGGTAATCCTGGTCGGCAAACGAGTGCAGGTTCTCGGCGAGCCCGGGCTCGGCGCCGTGCAGCGGCTTGAGGATGGAAACCGGCGGTGCACTGGCGGAGGTAGGGCCAAGGGGCGCGACGCCGGGGGGCGCGACGCCGGGGGGCGCGACGATCGGTCGCCAGGTAAAACGCAACGCCGCGATCGTCGCGAATACCACGTAGGTCCACGCCAGGAAAAATATCAAGACCAGCCCGAGATCGGTCATCGCACACCCGCTCGACCGGAGGGCGAAGGCCGAATCGCGCCGCGATTTGCGGTTGCGTTCGCCGCCGGGATTACCGACGATGATCCCGAAGCCGCGCGCGTCTCCCGGTTCCGATCAGCAAAGCTTCCGGACCACCACGTGAAAATCGTCCCCTCCCCCCGCGGAGCGATCCGCTGCGCTGCCGCGGTCTTATTGACCGCTGTCGCCGGTTGTGCAACCCCGCCGAGCGACCCCACCGAGCGCGCCGCCTTCGAGCAGACCAACGACCCCCTCGAGCCCTTGAACCGCCAGACCCTCGAGGTCAACCTGTTCGTCGACCGCATCCTGCTCAAGCCGGTGGCGCAGGTCTATAGTGCGATTGTGCCCGAAGTGGGGCGCGAGGCAGTGCACCGCGCCCTCGACAACATGAAGGAGCCGGTTGTCGTCATCAACAACCTGCTGCAAGGAGAGCTCGAACGTGCCGAAATCTCGGTCGGCCGCTTCGGCGTCAATACGACGATTGGCCTGGGCGGTTTGCTCGACGTTGCCAACAAATGGGGGCTGGAAAAGCAATCGGGAGATTTCGGACAAACGCTGTTCGCCTGGGGCCTGCCCCAAGGTCCTTATCTGATCGCTCCGCTCCTCGGCCCCTCCAACCCGCGCGATCTGATCGGCATGGGCGCCGATGCCTATTTCGATCCGTTCGACTATCTGGCGACCGTCAAGGATCTCGACGAGATCCAGATCGCCCGGTTCATCCTCGACGGCGTCGATCAACGCGCCCGCAACCTCGATATCCTCGATGACTTGCAGAAGAACTCGCTCGATTTCTATGCCGAGCTGCGCAGCCTTTCCGAGCAGCACCGCGCCGCCGAATTGCGGCACGGGGCAGCGCCGCAACCCGCCCCTAATTTCTACCAGGATCCCAACGCCCCACCTGCGGCACCTCCCGCCAGTCCCCGATCGCCGCAATCGAGCGGGCCGGCAGCCTCTGGCGGCGAAGCAAGCGCGCCGCCGCCTCCCTCACCCAGCCCGTAGCGCGGCGGCGCGCCGTTCGATCATCCGCACGAGCCCATCCGCCCCGTCGCGCTGCAGTACGGCGACGAATTCCGCGCGCCGGGTCGCCAGCTCGCTGATGGTGCCGCTCAGATAGACGTCGATGACCTTCCACGAA
>DASYZD010000271.1:0-2272 GCA_035946655.1 Allostellaceae bacterium
GACAGGCCGGCGCTCAAACCAACTGAGCTACACCCCCGCGACCGCCGATCGCGGCGACACCTCCTACCTAGGCGCTAGGGGGGTGTCAAGCAACTCCCCCCGGCCATTTCAGAGGAGCGGGGTGTCGGGCTCCAGACCGAACAGGACGCGGCCGGTCGTCTGCATGACCCGCGGGTGGACGCCGATGTGCTGGGTCATCGCATGCACGTCACGAAAGGCGCGCTCCAATGGGCAATTCGTATAGAGGGAACTGCCGCCCCCGGCGACGTACATCAGGTCGACCGCCTTTACAGCGTTGGCCACCGCGTGCGAAGCCGCCAGCCGAGCGCCGGCACGCGCCTCCATCGTGACTTCGCCTGTCGCGAGCAACCGCCGCCACAGCTGATCGAGACTGTCGTAGAGGAACAGCCGCGCCGAGCGCACCAGCGCCTCGGCCTCGGACACGCGGGCCTGGGCATCCGGCGTATCGCGCAGCATATGGGTCGTGCGCTGCGGCGTCTTCGCTCCGGCGATCTCGCTGAGCGTCTCGATCGCGGTGCGGGCGATCCCCAGCGCCATCGCGCCGAGCCCCGGGATGACGCGGGAAAATGCCGGGATGCGGTAGCGCTCGCCTGGGAGGACGTGAGGATCGAAGAAGTTCGAATCGTAGCCGGTCGGCACAAAAACGTCGCGCACCACCACATCGTGGCTGCCGGTGCCGCGCAGCCCGCCGACCGTCCACGTGTCGATGATCTCGCATCGCGCGGCCGGCAGCAGCATGAAGCGGTTTTCGGGCGAACCCGATGGGGTCAGGCGCGGCTTTCCCTCCTGATGGACGACGCACCACAGCACCATCCAGGCGGCCAGTTCGCAGCCGCTGACCATCGACCAGCGGCCGGTGACGCGATACCCGCCGGCAACCACGTGCGCCTGTCCCGAGGCGCGGGTGCTGTTCGCGGTGATCATTGCGGGGTCGGCATGGATCGTGCGGGCCGTCTCGGGCAGGAGCTGGGCTGCGGTCCAATGCGTGTTGCCGTTCCACACGCACCAGGCGACCGAGGCGTCGGCCCGCGCCAGTTCCTCGAACACGGCGATGCCTTCCATCGGCGTCAGGTCGAGCCCGCCATAGGCTTGCGGCAGAAAAATCCGGAAGAGGCCGGCGCTCGCCAAGTCTCGCGCGAGATCTTCCGGCAGCCGGCGAGAGGCTTCGACCAGATCGCGCTGCGCCAGGATCCGTGGGCGAAACGAGCGGGCGATATCGAGAATCACGGCACCGTTCTCTATATCGGACATGGATCCTCCGGTAATTTCGGCGCGATGACCCTCGATCGCAGAAAGTCGTGATATGTAACCGGGTCGCGCGCGCAAGGTGGCGATTATTTCAGCGAGGAGGCACCCCCATGAACCAGGCGCTCTCGGGAATTCGCATCATCGATTTCACCCACGACCAGGCCGGCCCCTCCTGCACCCAGATGCTGGCCTGGCTCGGCGCCGACGTCATCAAGATCGAGCGCCCGCCGCATGGCGACCGCGCGAGGAAGCTGTGGAACAGCGACAATCCCAATGTCGACAGCTTTTTCTTCCTGCTCCTCAACAGCAACAAGCGCAGCACGGTCATCGACCTGAAAACCGACGAGGGCAAGGAGATCGCCCGCCGCCTGATCAAGGAAGCCGATGTCGTCGCCGAGAACCTCGGCCCCGGGGTCATGCAGCGCTTGGGGCTCGGCTGGGAGGCGGTCCATGCATTGAACCCGCGCCTCGTCTACGCCTCGGTCAAGGGCTTCGGCTCCTATGGCCCCTATAGCGGCTTCAAATGCTTCGAGCCGGTGGCGCAGGCAACTTCGGGGGCGATGAGCGTCACGGGTGAAGCCGGCGGGCCGCCGATGCTCAACGGCGCCAATATCGGCGACAGCGGCACCGGGATGCACCTGGCAATGGCGATCCTCGCCGCGCTGGTGCAGCGCGGGCGCACCGGCGAAGGTCAGCTGGTCGAGGTGGCGATGCAGGAAGCGGTGTTGAATCTGACCCGCGTCAAGTTCACCCCGACCCTGGCCACCGGCAAGCCGCTCGCGCGTACCGGCAACCGCTCGGTGACCGGCTCTTACGCCGATCTGGTGCGCTGCAAAGGCGCCGGGGGGCCTGATGGCGGGGTTAACGAATACGTCTATATGATGCTGCCCCCCGACAACCCGCAGACCTTCAATGCGATGGTCGAGATCATCGGCCGGCCCGACCTTCTCTCCGACGACCGCTTCTGCACGCCGCCGGCGCGCGCCGCCAACGCGGCGGCGCT
>DASYZD010000272.1:0-6078 GCA_035946655.1 Allostellaceae bacterium
CGCCGGCGCGCCTCGGCATCGTGCGGCTGCATCTCGCTTTCGACAAAGCGGACCCAGGATTGGCGAAAGCGTTCGACCTCTTCATCGCTCCACGAGCGCTTGAACTCCAGCGGCACGATCGATCCTCCAGCACCGGTGATCAGCGCGGCGCCATTCGGATCGCGCCGTCGAGCCGCACGCTCTCGCCGTTGAAGTAGCCGTTGGTGATCATCAATTCGGCCAGCGCCGCATATTCGTCCGGTCGACCCAGGCGCTTCGGAAACGGCACCGAAGCGGCCAGCCCCGCTTTCACCCGCTCGGGAGCGCGTTGCAGCAACGGCGTGTCGAAGATGCCGGGGAGGATGGTGTTGACCCGAATGCCATCGCCCATCAGATCACGCGCCACCGGCAGGGTGAGGCCGACGACACCCGCCTTCGAGGCCGAATATGCGGCCTGGCCCACCTGCCCATCTTCGGCCGCTACCGAAGCAGTGTTGACGATGACGCCGCGCTCGCCGTCGACAAGCGGCCGTAACGTCAACATGCCTGCGGCGGATTTGGCGATGCAACGAAACGTGCCGATCAAATTTATCTGGATGATCCGCTCGAACGCCTCGAGCGGGAAGTGGCGGATTTCGCCGGTCTCGCGATCACGGCCGGCGGTCTTGAAGGCGTTGCCGGTGCCGGCGCAGTTGATGAGGATGCGCTCCTGCCCGTTCACCCCGCGTGCGTGCGCAAATCCGGCATCGACATCGGCTTCCGAGGTCACGTCAACCTGGAAGAATGAGCCGGCGATTTCGCCTGCGACGCGCTCGCCCAGCTCGGCGTTCAAATCGAACAGCGCAACCCTGACCCCATGCCCGGCCAGGCGTCGCGCCGTCGCAGCGCCCAACCCGGAGGCGCCGCCGGTGACGATTGCCGCGATCGAAGTGTCCAGTTGCATGAGGTGCCCCTCCTCTATTCCGCGCCGCCAGGCAGCGACGACTACACGATGCGGCTCGCCCGTTCGCCCCAATAGCGGTCGCGCAACAGACGCTTGTAGAGCTTACCGGTCGGCAGGCGCGGCAATTCCGCCTCGAAGTCGATCGAGCGGGGGCATTTCATATGCGCGAGGTGCTCGCGGCAGAACAGCATCAGCTCTTCGGCCAATTCGGCGTCCGGAGCGACACCGGGCATCGCCTGCACGACCGCCTTGACCTCCTCGCCCAGATCGGCATTCGGCACACCGAACACCGCCGCGTCGGCGACCTTCGGATGGGTGATCAGCAAGTCCTCGCATTCCTGCGGGTAGATGTTGACGCCCCCGGAAATGATCATGAACGTAGCGCGGTCGGTCAGGTAAAGGTAGCCGTCGGCATCGACATAGCCGACGTCACCCACCGTTCCCATCGTGCCGTCGGCGGATAGCGACTCGGCGGTGCGCGCCTCGTCGTTGAAATATTCGAATGGCGATCCGAGACGGAACCACACCGTGCCGATGGTCCCCGCCGCCACCGGGTTCATCGCTTCGTCGAGGATCTGCAGATCGCCGAAGAGCACATGGCCGACCGTGCCTTTGTGCGCCAGCCACTCGGCGCTGTCGCAGGCCGTGAACCCGATCCCCTCGGTCATGCCGTAATATTCGAACACGATCGGCCCCCACCACTCGATCATTTGCTCCTTGACCTGGATGGGGCACGGAGCTGCGGCATGGATTGCGATTTCCAGCGAGGACAGGTCGTAGCAGCGCCGCGTCTCTTCCGGCAATTTCAGCATGCGCGAGAACATCGTCGGCACGAGCTGCGTGTGCGTCACCTTGTACTGCTCGACGAGGCGCAGAAAGTGCTCGGGGTCGAAATGCTCCATGATCACCGCGGTGCCGCCGCGGTGGATCGTGAAAGCCACACCGGCGTGTGGAGCCGCGTGATAAAGCGGCGCCGGCGACAGGTAGGTCATGCCGTCGCGGAAGCGCCAAAGGTTCATAAGGAAGTTGTAAACCGGCAGCTTCTGCGAGGGCGGCTGCTCCGGCAGCGGGCGCAAGATACCCTTCGGTCGGCCGGTTGTGCCGGAGGAATAGAGCATCGCCGTGCCGAGCGTCTCATCGCCGATCGGTGCGTCGGGAAATTCCGCCGTCGCCTGATCGAGATTTTGCACGCGACCATCGCCGGGGCCGTCGACAATCAAACAGAGGGTAACATTCGGGCATTGTCGCATCGCGGCAAGTGCGACCGTGCGCTTCGCCTGCGACGTGATCAGGATTTTGCTTTCACTGTTGTTGATGATGTACGCGACCTCGTCCGGCGTCAGGTAGGAATTGATGCAGGTGTAATAGAGGCCGGCGCGCTCGCCGGCGGCACAGCATTCGACGTAGCGGGCGTTGTTTTCCATAAAGACCGAGTAATGATCGAGCCGCCGCAGCCCGTTGGCGCGCAACAGATGTGCGAGCCGGTTGCTGCGGCGCTCTAATTCGCCATACGTCAATACCTCGCCGCTTCCCGCCATGATGATGGCCGGCTGGTCCGGCCGCAGCCCAGCATGATCGCCCGGATACATCGCGCCTCCCCGCTCACTCCGCGACAGATCAGATCCGCCTTCGGTTGACAGGAACAAATCGCTGAACAGCTGTCAATCGGGGGTAGCAAGCTGAAGCGTCGTTCGATCAGAAACGTAATCGGCGCCGCCCGGCGGGCAGGTTGGCAACGGCGGGAATGGGGTGTCGAACTCGCTGATTTCCCGAGCTATGACCGGCGACATGCCGGCCGACAATAGAAAGCGGCTGCGCGGTCTGGGACCGGAGCAGTACGCGCCGGCATTCCGCGACAACGACATCGACGCCGACATCCCGCCGCCTCGTGGCTTTCGCCCTACGCCCCTCAATGCCCGGCCAGGCGGTAGTGCAGGAAGGCGGCGGGTGAGGGCGGCAGGTCCAGCAGTTTTGTAAGCTGGTCGGTGTCGAGCGAGACGAGAAACGACCCCAAGACCGCGGTGAAGGCACCGATCACCACGGCGGTGTTCATCACCTCGTATTCGCGGTTGATCAATTCCGACAGGAACAGCCGGAAGACCAAGGAAAGCTGGAGAATTGGCGTCACCACCATCAGCGGCGCGACGGCGAGCGAAGCATAGACAAAGGCCTGGGAGATCGCGACGAGCACTGCCGAGGCGAGAAACCACGGCAGGTTCTCGCGTTTCGTCGACCGGATGTCGGTCCAGGAGCCGGGCTTGAAGAGGATCAGGAGGAAGAACGATGTCGCCGCCGCATAGGCGATGCAGCCGCCGGCCGCGGTGCCGATGTCGGGCGCGTAGAGGAAGGCCTGACGGGCCATCAAGGGCGAAGCGCCATAGCACATCGCCGCGCCGAGGCCCAAGATGTAGCCCGAGAAGACGTGCGGCTGAAAGATCGGTGTCGGCTTCGGGGCCGCGGGTTCCTCGTGCGAGGCGACGGTCGGTGGCTTCCTCTTTCGCTTGCCGGCATTGGTCTGGGTGATAAAAGAGCCGCCGAGCATCAATGCCGCGCCCACCGCCTGCAGCACGGTGAATTTCTCGTGCAGCATGACGACCGCGAGCAGCATCGCGAACGGCACCTGCAGCTGGACGACCGGGGCGGTCAGGTTGACGCCCATCAGCTGGTTGGCTTTGTAGTTGCAATAGCGGCCAAGGACGAAATGCACGATCCCCTGGCCCGCGAGCCAAACGAGCGCCGCCATCGGGAATACCGCGAGTTCGTGAAGTTCGCTGAATGCGGTGGCCAGGACGAAGAAGGAAAACCCGCCGATCGGCACGGTCAGGGCCATGCACTGCAGGACGCTCCCAGTCACCACCCCCCGGCGCATCGCCACGTTGTTGAGCGCGAAGGTGAATGCGCCGAGAGCAGCGTAAAGGACACCGAGCAAGGCTTCCCCCCTCGAAGACTCATTGTTGTCCGCGCCGCCGCCGCCGGGCCCTCGTCAGGCATCCTCAACGATCATCGCGGCGGCCTTCTCGCCGATCATGATCGTCGGCGCGTGGGTGCATGCATTGAGCGCGGCCGGCATGATCGAGGCATCGGCGACGCGCAGCCCTGCTATCCCGTTGACCCGCAACCGCGGATCGACGATTGCGGCGGGGTCGCCGCCCATCCGGCATGTCCCGCTCGGATGGAAGTAGGTGCCCGCGCGGGCCCGAATGTCCTCTTCGATCGAGGCTTGGTCGTTGGCGATCGCGCCCGGGGTGAGCTCGGCTTCGATGAGGTCGCGCACCGGCGCCTCGCCCATGATCTCGCGCATGCGGCGCACCGAGCGGGCCAGCGCATGCAAATCCTCGGGCTCGGAAAAATATTCCGGGAAAATCCGCGGGTGCGCCTGCGGATCGGTGCTGCGCAACAGGATATGGCCGCGGCTGAGCGGACGCCCGGAGCCAACGAGGACGGTGAACCCGTGGCGCTCGGGAAAGAGATCGGAGAAGCGAAACCCGACGCCGCGGCGGCTGACGAGCGCCGGGATCATCACGACGATCGTGTCGGAAACCGCCAGCGAGGAATCGCTGCGCATATAGCCGCCGGTCGCGACATAGCTCTCGCCGAGGGACCCGCCGCCGGTCAGCGCATAGCGCAGCCCGACCCCGATCGCCGCCTTGGGGTTGAGGTATTTGTACGCCGTCACCGGCTGCGAACAGGCGTAACTGAGAGCATAGGAGGGATGGTTCTGCAGGTTGCGGCCAACTTCGGGCGCATCGTGCACGACCGGGATGCCGAGGCTGGCGAGATGATCGGCCGGCCCGATACCGGACAGCATCAACAGTTGCGGCGAATTGACGGTGCCACCGCACAGGATGACCTCGCGCTCGGCCCACACCGTTTCGCGCACCCCGCCTCGCAGGATCTCGACCCCGCGCGCCCGCCCGTTTTCGACGACGATCCGCGCCGCGGTCGCTTCCGACAGCAATTCGAGGTTGCCCCGCCGCCGCGCCGGCTGGACGTAAGCCACTGCGGTGCTCGCCCGCCGGCCGTTGGCGATATTGGTGTCGATCCGGGCGAAGCCCTCGACGACATCGGCGTTGAGATCGTCGACGACCGGGAACCCAGCCGCGCCGGCGGCGGCGAGGAAGGCGTCACAAATCGGCAGATCAAGCCGTGACGGCTTTACCCCGATCGGTCCCTTGTCGCCATGCCACTCGGTGGCGCCGCGCGTGTTGGTCTCGGCATTCTTGAAGTGGGGCAGCACCTGGTCGAACGACCACCCGTGACAGCCGCGCTGCGCCCACTGATCGTATTCGAGCGAGTGGCCGCGCAGGTACAGCATGCCGTTGATGCTGCTCGAACCGCCGAGGATGCGCCCCTGGAACCACCGCAGCCTGCGCCCGTTGAGCGCCGGCACGGGCTCGGTTTCGAAATTCCAGTTGTGCCGCGCGACAGTGCTGGCGATGAACGCGGTGCCGGGAACCTTGGTCGTCAGCCCGAGCCTTTCGCCGCCGGCCTCGATAAGCGCAATCCGAGCCTGCGGCAGCCGTTCGGAGAGCCGCCCGGCGATGACGCAGCCGGCTGCACCCGCACCGATCACGACATAATCCCGACGCGCTGTCGCCGCCGATCGTGTGCGGAATGGCAAAACTCGGGCTCCTTCGCGGAAAACCAGCCGTCTCTTCGGACAGATGCACGATATGCCCCCGCGGCGAGAGCGGTGGCAAGTGAGGCGGCGCCCAACGCACCGGCGGCAATCGACTCGCATCGGTCGTTCACCGTCGCGGCGCTTGCGGCGGCCGAGTGAAGCGCATCAGCCTCGCAACTACGCCCGATCGCGCGGCGATGACGGGGCGCTTCAGCGCCGACGAAGGAAGTGCGCGAACGTGGTATGTTCGGCTATATCGATACTCCGCTCGCCACCCCCGACATCAACGCGTTTCTGCGCGAATAGCGGCGAACGAAGAGCAATTGGAGCGGTGATGGCAACGTCCAGTGATGCAGGCCGCGCCGGTTGGCAATTCTGGATCGATCGCGGCGGCACCTTCACCGATATCGTCGCACGCGCCCCGGACGGCCGGCTCTCGACCCATAAGCTCTTGAGCCAAAACCCCGGCCGCTACCGCGACGCCGCAATCGCCGGGATCAAGCATGTCCTCGGGCTCCCGCGCGACGCGATGATC
>DASYZD010000273.1:0-4139 GCA_035946655.1 Allostellaceae bacterium
GGACATGGCGCTCGACGGGGTGGCCGGCGAAGTCCTCTATCCCTCGCAAGGGCTCTTTTACTTCAAGGTGGCGGACACGGCGCTGATGTCCGCCATCTTCCGCGCCTACAACGACTGGCTCGCCGAGTTCTGCCGCACCGATCCCGCCCGGTTGAAGGGCGTCGCGATGATCAACCTCGACGACGTAGAGGACGGCATCAGGGAGCTGGAGCGCGCCGCCCGCCTCGGCCTCTGCGGCGCGATGATCACCGAATACCCGTTCGAAGACCGGCGCTACGACCAGGCCGAGTACGAGCCGTTCTGGGCCGCCGCCGCGGCGCTCCAAATGCCGCTGAGCCTCCACACGGCGACGCGCCGGCAGGGCAAGATCCGCGGCGCCGGCTACAAGACATTGCGTGACGCCAGCAGCCGCGCGACGAAGGCGTTCTATCCGGCATTGTCGCTGTGCGACATGATCTTCTCGGGCGTCTTCGAGCGTCACCCGCGCCTGACGCTCGCCATCGTCGAGTTCGAGCTGGCCTGGGCGCCGCACCTGCTCTCCAGCATGGACTACACCTACCGCGAGCGCCACGGCGAGGCGATCTACCGGTTCAAGGGCGACATGAGGCCGAGCGACTTCTTTCGCCGCAACGTCGTCTTGAGCTTCCAGGAGGACGCAATCGGCATTCGCCTGCGCGACGCCATCGGCGTCGACAACATGATGTGGGGCTCGGACTATCCGCACAGCGAATCGACGTTTCCGCAATCGCGCAAGATCCTCTCGGAGATCCTGGCCGGCGTGCCGGAGGACGAACAGGCCAAGATCGCCGGCGGCAACACCGCCCGCGTGTACAATTTCGACGCGGCGAGGCTGACCGTCCCGGCTTGAAGAGCTGTTGACGCCGTCCAACCTGTCTTTCACCGTTCGTTTGTTTAGCTTTGGACCACACTCGCCATGAGCACCTCGGACGCCGCGTGGCGACAATTGATCTCCGCATTGCACGCGTCCGGCCGCAAGGCCGCGCTCGCGATCACCGGGGGCGGCAGCGGGGCGGTCGGTGAGCTGCTGCGCGTTCCGGGCGGCTCCCGGCTCTTGATCGACGCCCAAATTCCCTACGACGCGGCGGCGCTCGCGGCGTTTCTCGGCTTAGCGCCGGCACAGGCGTGCGGCGCCGACACCGCTATCGCGATGGCGCAGAGCGCACGGGCGCGCGCCGCCAGGCTGGTGCCGGCAGGCACCGATCCGGTGGGGCTCGGCGCAACGGCGGCACTGGCGAGCGATCGCCCGCGCAGGGGCGAGCATCGCTTTCACATCGCCTTCGCCGACGCCGCCCAAATCGCGCACTGCACTTGCGTCTTGATGAAGGGCCGGCGCGATCGCGCCGCCGAAGAAGACCTCGTTTCGCGCGCGATTCTGCTGTGGCTGGCCCGCGCCTGCGGGATTGCCGCGCCGTCGCCCTCGAGCCTCGTCGATGCCGACGAACATTATGCGGAGACGCTCGTCGCGGACGTTGACACGGTCGACCGGCTCCTGGCGGGCGAGCTCGATCGCGTCACCGTCCAGCCCGATGGGCAAGTGATGCTGTTGGCGCCGCGGCCCTCTGTGCTGTTCCCGGGTTCTTTCAACCCGATGCACGAGGGGCACGTATTGCTGGCGCGGGTCGCCGAAGAGCTGAGGCAGCAGCCCTTGGCATTCGAAATCTCCGTCACCAACGTCGACAAGCCGCCGCTGGCGGGCGAGACGGTGAGACGCCGGCTGGCGCAATTCGCCTGGAAGTCGCCGGTCGAACTCACCAGAGCGCCGACCTTCGTCGAAAAGTCGCGCCTCTTTCCGGGGACGACGTTTGTCGTCGGCGTGGATACGGCGGAGCGGCTGTTCGGGCCGCAGTATTACGGCGATGACGAGCTTCGAATGCACCGCGCGCTCGAGGAAATCGCCAATTCCGGGGGCAGCTTTCTGGTGGCGGTGCGCCTCGACGCGGCGGGCCGCGTGCGCGCGCTCGCCGACATCCCCGTGCCGCGCCGCTATGCCGATCTCTTCACCGAAATCCCCGAGCACCGTTTCCGCGTCGACATCTCCTCCTCCGAGATCCGCGTTCGCGGACGTGCGGTGGGTAACTGATAGCGCTCCGAAACTGCCGCTAAGAGCATGTGGCGCAGCCGCATTCCTCGCCCCGCCATGCCTTTTGACCTTCGCGCACACAAATGGCGGAGATCAGAAGCGCGATCGCCGGATCCAGCCACCAGAGGTCGAACATAGTGTTGGCGGCTAGGCCGACCAACACCGCGCCGGCGAGGAGAGCGCACAACACATTCTGTGTTCCTTCGCCGTAGGTGGCGCGTGATCCGAGCTTTGCAGCGATGCGCTGCTTGGCGCGCCCAAGCCACGGGCAGATCACAAGCGTGCCGGCCGTGAGACCGATGCCGAGCCATGAGGTTTCCGCGGCCGCGCCGTCGATCAGGGTTTCGATCGCTTCAGCCGCCACGTAGGGGGCGAGCAAGTAGAAGCTAATCGCGACCCATTTTTGCGCATGGCGCTCGGCGGTGGCCGAGATGGTCCGGCTCCCGGTGAACCGCCAGATCACGATCACGCTGGCGAGGCCCTCGATCGCGCTATCCAATCCGAAGGCGACAAGCGCGATCGATCCGGCCACAACGCCCGCGACCACGCCGATCGTTCCTTCGATGCAAAGCCAAGCGAGCGAGAGCGACGACAGAATTTTCGCCAGGCGTGCGAGGCGCAGCCACGAGGGGCTGCCAGGCGTGACATCGACCTCGGCGACCATAGATCACGAATTCGCTTCGGGGAGCCCGTCTGTCAAGCCGTGAGATCGCTCTGCGTGATAATCCGGTTTATCGAGCTCACTCATCGCTTTTGACGGCTCTGCGGCGAGAGCGGGCCTTGTGGATAGAGGAGCCGGCGTCACCCGCGCCGTTCACAAGGGCCGCGCACTGCCGGTCCTAGCTCAAGATGTCAGTTCGGCACCCAGGCTGCGGCTCGGATCTCGCCGAATTCGCGGGCGATCTTGCGCCAGGAGGCGCCGGCATCGTCGGTGACGTACACTTCGCCGAACAGGCTGAACGCCACGATGCGGTCGGGGTCGGCGGGATGGGTGGCGAGGCCCCACATGGTGGCGTTGGGCTCTTTCGGGAGCGGCAGGATTTCCCAACTCTCCCCGAAATCCGAGGTGCGCAGCACGTTCCCCTTTTCGCCCGTCGTGGTCTCGCCGCAGCCGGCGTAGAGCACGCCGGGATCATCGGGTTTGACCGCCAGGCCGCGGGCATAGGGCAGCGGCCATTTCTGCCGGATGCTCAAGGGCCGCCAGGTGTCGCCCAGATCGCTGCTGGCAAAGACTTCGCGCGCGGTGCTGGCATAGAGGCGCTTGGGGCTCGTCGCCGCGAGCGTCACGGCGTGAATATCCGGGTCGTACAAACCCGCTTGGAGGTGCGTCCAGGTGTCGCCGCCGTCGCGGCTGCGGAAGACGCCGTCGATCTCCACCCCTGCCCAGACGATGCGATGATCGTCGGGGTCGACGACGAGGCTGGTGACGAAGGGCGTGCCGATCGAGCACTCGCGGGCGATGTCGATGGCCAATTTCTCCCACTGCCGCCCGCCGTCGCGCGAGCGATAAACCCCGGCCGGGCGCGTGCCGGCAAAGAGAATGTCGGGATCGACCGGGTCGATGGCGAGCGACCAGATCGTCGGCAGGGCGCCATTCTCGCCGAGGCGCTCCCACTTCGCGCCGCCGTCGCGGCTCTTGAACAAGCCCGTATCGCCGCCGGCGAAAACGGTGCGCGCCTCTTTGGGATGGGCGGCCAGCGCCTGGATGCGGCTGTTGAGCGGGAACGGGGCGCGATGGCGGGTCCACGACGCTCCGCCATCGGGGCTGTGCCAGACGCCCCAGCCGGCCGTTCCGAGGCATATGCTGTAGTCCGCCGCCATATGCCGCCTCCCTTCGTCGCGGTCCCCGCGCCGCCCCGCAAGCGGGACAAGTTGTACTTTGCCCGACCCTCCCACAACAAATATCCTCGGCGCGGATGAACATCCGCGACGGGAGAGAGCCATGGCCGTGAAGATCGACCGCATCCAGCCCGCGGGCATGAATGTCCGCATGCAGCAGGGCAAGCCCGCCTATTCGCACGTCGTCGCGGTCACGGGC
>DASYZD010000274.1:0-5250 GCA_035946655.1 Allostellaceae bacterium
ACGTCAAGCCCGGCCAGGCGATCCGCGAAGAAGACCCGCTCGTCGACATCATGACCGACAAGGCGACCGTCGAATTGCCCTCGCCGGTCGCCGGGACCGTCGTCGCGATCAATGGCCAAATCGGCGAAAAGCGCCCGGTCGGCTCCGAACTCGTGGTGCTCGAAGTGGCGGGCGAGAGGAATGTCACGGAAGCCGTGCCCCTCATCCCAACCCTCTCCCCGCAGGCGGGGAGAGGGAGTTTCGCCGAGCCCTCTCGGAGCGTCCCCTCTCCCCGTGCACGGGGAGAGGGACGGGGTGAGGGGCAAGCACAGGTCTCGGCGCCGGCCACCGCCCGCCGCGTCGGTGACAAGCCGCTCGCCTCCCCGGCGGTGCGGCGGCGCGCCTGGGATCTCGGGATCGCCCTGCAATTCGTGGCGGGCAGCGGACCCGGCGGCCGCATCACCCGCGCGGACCTCGACGCCTACGCCGCCGCCCCCGCAGCACCCGCCGTCCCCACGCTCCAGCGCCGCGACGGGGTCGAGGCGGTGCCGATCATCGGGCTGCGCCGCGCTATCGCCGAGCATCTCCAACTCTCGAAACGGCACATCCCGCATTTCTCCTATGTCGAAGAGGTCGACGTCACGGCGCTCGAGGACCTCCGCGGGCGGCTCAACGCCACGTACCCCGAGCGCGAGCACCTGACGCTTCTGCCGTTCCTGATGCGCGCGATCGTCAACGCGGTCGCTGAGCACAAACAGGTCAACGCCCGCTACGACGACGAAGCCGGGGTGCTGCACCGCCACAACGCGGTCAATATCGGCGTCGCGACGCAGACCGAAGGCGGCCTCATGGCGCCGGTCGTCCATCACGCCGAGGCGCTCGACCTCTGGCAGAGCGCCGCCGAAATGCGCCGGCTCGCCGAAGCCGCACGCACCGGCAAGGCGACGCGCGACGAACTGACCGGCTCGACGATCACGCTGACCAGCCTCGGCCGCCTCGGCGGCATCGCCGCCACCCCGGTCATCAACTATCCGGAGGTCGCGATCGTCGGAATCAACCGCATCGCCGAGCGCCCGGTCGTGCGTGACCGGCAGATCGCAATCGCCAAGATGATGAACCTCTCTTCCTCTTTCGATCACCGCATCGTCGACGGCTGGGCCGCGGCCTCGTTCATCCAGCGCGTGAAGGAACTCCTCGAACATCCCGCGCTCCTGTTCATCGGGTGACAAATCATGCGTCCTTCGAGACGCGCCCTTTGGGCGCTCCTCAGGATGACGTCAGTTTATGATTGCATTTATCAAATACGTCATCCTGAGGAGCCCGCGCGGCGGGCGTCTCGAAGGACGCACCCCGCTATTCCAGCGAGCGCGATGTCAAAGAGGGCCTAAACCATGCCGGAAACCTTGCGACCTCGGGTGCTTGTTGTCGGCGGCGGGCCGGGCGGCTATGTCGCGGCGATCCGCGCCGGGCATCTCGGCCTCGATACGGTGCTGGTCGAAGCCAAACGGCTCGGCGGCACCTGTCTTATTCGCGGCTGCATCCCGTCAAAGGCGCTGATCCATGCCGCTGACCGGTTTGCCGACATCGCGACCGGCAACGCGCTCGGCATCGCGATCGACACGCCGCCGCGACTCGATCTCGCACGCACGATCGCCTGGAAGGACGGCATCGTCGACCGGCTGTCGAACGGCGTCGCCGGGCTCCTCACGCGCGCCAAGGTCAGCGTCGTCGAGGGCTGGGCCACCTTCACCGACGCCAAGAGCTGCACGGTCGAGACTGCCGCGGGTCCGCTCGCGATCGTCGCCGAGCATGTCATTCTCGCGAACGGCTCCGAGCCGGTGGCGCTGCCCGGGCTCCCGTTCGGCGATAAGGTGATTTCCTCGACGGAAGCCCTGTCCCTGCCGCAACTCCCGGAGCGGCTGGTCGTGGTCGGCGCCGGCTATATCGGCCTCGAACTCGGCGTTGCCTTCAGAAAGTTGGGCGCCGCGGTAAGCGTCGTCGAGATGGCCGAGCGCATCCTGCCGCGCTATGACGACCAGCTGACCGCGCCGGTGCGGCGTGCTCTCACCCGTGCCCGGATCGAATTGCATCTCGGGGCGAAGGTTACAGGGATCGACGGCGAGGGCCGCCTCGCGCTCGAGACGCCCGCGGGTCCGCTGGCGCTCCCCGCCGACAAGATCCTGGTGACGGTCGGCCGCCGGCCACTGACCGCGGGTTGGGGCCTCGAACAGATGGCGCTCGATAAGGCGGGGCCGTTCGTCAAAATCGACGACCAGTGCCGAACCGCGATGCGCGATGTCTGGGCGATCGGCGACCTTGCGGGTGAACCGATGCTGGCGCACAAGGCGATGGCGCAGGGCGCGATGGTCGCCGAGATCATCGCCGGGCAGCGCCGCCATTTCGACCCCGCCTCGGTCGCCGCGATCGTCTTCACCGAGCCGGAGATCGTCGTCGCCGGGATGCTGCCGGGCGAGGCCGCGGCGAGCGGCATCGACGCCGCGGTCTCGGTCTTTCCGTTCGCCGCCAGCGGGCGCGCGTTGACGCTGGAAGCCGGTGCAGGCGGCGGCTTTGTCCGCATCGTCTGGCGGCGTGACGATCAGGGCATCCTCGGCATCCAGGCGGTCGGGCGCGAAATCGCCGAGCTCGCCGGCGAATTCGCCCATGCGCTGGCGATGGGCGCGGTGCTCGATGATGTCGCGCACACGATCCACGTCCATCCGACCCTGGGCGAAGCGGTCGGCGAAGCCGCCCTCCTCGGCCTCGGCCACGCCATCCACTTGTAAAAGAGAAACCGGTTCCCGGCGAAGGCCGGGACCCATTCATCAACCGCCGGGAAGCCGCAAAACGGTTCCCGGCCTGCGCCGGGAACACGTATTTTGACTCCCATCGGCGCGTCATTGTCGTTGCCGGGAGCGCGGCGGCGACGCAATCTCCGCATTGCTAATTCACAGCGAGGGACGACGCCATGATCACCGCCGATCTCACCGGCAAAACCGCGCTCGTCACCGGCGGCGCCTCGGGCATTGGGCTCGCCACGGTCGAAGCGTTCGCGCGCGCGGGTGCGGCGGTCGCGCTCAATCACCTGGCCGACGATCCGCGTGGCCCGCAACAGGTCGAGCGGCTGAAGCGCGAGGGGCATCGCATCGTCGCTGCGCCGGGCAACGTCGCAAAACCGGGCGAGGCCGAAACCATGACGAGCCGGGCGATCGATGCGTTGGGGCGCCTCGATTTTCTCTTCAACAATGCCGGGACGCCAGCGAGCCCGACGCCGATCCCGTTCGCCGAATTCGATCGGCTGACCGAGGATTTTTGGGCCGCGATCCTCAACACCAATCTGATCGGCCCGTTCCGCTGCGCCCATGCCGCGGTCGGCGCGCTGCGGGCGGCAAAGGGCGCCATCTGCAGCACCGCCTCGATCGCCGGGGTGCAGGGCAGCGGCAGCAGCATCCCCTACGCGACGAGCAAAGCCGGCGTCATCAACCTGACGCGCAGCCTCGCGCGCACGCTGGCGCCGGAGATCCGCGTCAACGCGGTGGCGCCCGGCTTTGTCGACAGCCCGTGGAACAAGGACTGGCCGGCCGACCGCAAGGTGGCTTCGGTCGAGCGGACGCCGCTGAAGCGCGCCTGCCGCCCCGAGGACATTGCGGAGGTGGTGTTTTTCCTGTGCGCCGGCGCAGCGATGATCACCGGCCAGACGATCATCGTCGATGGCGGGCTGACGCTCGGATCATGACCTCCACGGCAACGCGAAGCCAGACCCGGCTGATCCTGATCGGAGCGGCGCTGCTCTTGACGCTCGGCATGGGGCTGCGCCAGAGCCTCGGCCTCTTCCTGACGCCGGTAACGCGGGGTCTCGCGGTCACCGCGACCGAGTTCACCCTGTCGATTGCGATCCAGAACATCGTCTGGGGGTTGTCGCAGGCGCCGGTAGGCGCGATCGCCGACCGCTTCGGGCTGCGCATCACGATGATCGCGGGCGCGGCGATCTATGTTGTCGGCCTCGGCGTCATGGCCGCCGCCGGAGGTGCGCCCGCGCTCTACGTTTCCGGCGCGTTGATCGGGGTGGCGCTGTCGTGCACCGCCTCCTCGCTGGCGCTGACCGCTGTCGCCCGCGCGGTCGCCGAAGAGCGCCGCAGCGCGATCCTCGGCATCGTGTCGGCCGCCGGCTCGCTCGGCACCCTCCTGGTGCCGCTCGGGACGCAAGGGTTCCTCGCAAACTACGCCTGGCAGATCGGCGCCTTGTTCTTTGTCGTCCTCGCGCTGGCGATGCTGCCGGCCGCATTCTGGGCGGGAGGAGCCGACAAGATCTCCCGGCACGGCGCCGGCCGCACGACGATGCGCGAGGTGATCGGCGAAGCCGTTCGCCATCGCCCGTTTCTCGTGATGTCGGGAGCCTATTTCGTCTGCGGCCTCAACCTTGTGTTCCTGACGACGCACCTCCCGACCTATCTGGCGATCTGCGGCCAGGACCCGATGCTGAGCGCGGAAGCGCTCGCCGTCATCGGCGGCACCAACTGCATCGGCTCGCTCGCGGCGGGCTGGCTCGGCGGCAAATACCCCAAGCACATCCTCCTCGGGCTCCTCTACATCCTGCGCGCCTTCGCCTTCACCGCCTATTTCGTGATGCCGCCGACCCCAGCTTCTACCCTCCTCTTCGCCGCGGCGATGGGGATGCTGTGGCTCAGCGTCGCGCCGCTGGTCAGCGGTCTGGTCGCCGAGATGTTCGGCACGCGCTATATGGCAACCCTGCTCGGCATCTCGTTCGTGATGCACCAGGTCGGGTCGTCGCTCGGTGCCTGGGGCGGCGGGCTGATCTTCACCTATTACGGCTCCTACGGTCCGGCTTGGAAGACCGGCGTGCTGATCGGCTTCAGCGCCGGGGTCGTGCAAATTTTGGCCGGCGGGCCGACGCTGCGCCGCGACCGTATCGGCGCACCCGAACTGGCGACCGGATAGCGTTCGCGTCGGGAAATTGCGGCCGCTCCCAGTTCTTGGTCTAAACTGACGGTCCTCCGACCGGCCAGGGCGAACACGATGAGCGACTGGAGCAAGGTGACACGGCCGATCCCCGTGCCGAACGAGTGGACCAAGCCGTTCTGGGACGCCGCGAAGCGCGAGGTTCTAGAGCTGCAGCGTTGCCAGAGCTGCGGACATTTCCAGCACCCGCCCTACGCCACTTGCACCCAATGCGTTTCGACCGACCTCAAATTCGAGCCGGTGCGAGGGCAGGGCGCGATCTACGCCTACACGATCATGTATCACACCGGCGAC
>DASYZD010000275.1:0-1602 GCA_035946655.1 Allostellaceae bacterium
CTGGCTGCGCTCGACGCGCCCGAGCCCGAGGGGGCGGCCGACGTGCGCGCGGTCCTCACCGACGATGGGCAATCGATACGACTGACGCTTTACAGCAAAGCCGAGCGGCTTGCCGTCGCGGTTCTTGATCCCGCCGCCGCCCTCGCGCTCGCCGGCGGGCTGCTCGACGCCGCGCAACGGCGGCTCACGAAGCTGTCACCACCATGACGACGCAACCCACCCTCAAGATCGAACCCGCCGCCCCCGCGCTACCGTCCCCGCCTCGTGCGCCCGGCGCTCGCCCAGTCCGCGCCGATCGGTCAGCGCAGCCGTCCGGCTCGCGCGGCGTGACGGCGCTTTCCAGAATGGCAGTGCGCCGGGTGCGGCGAGCTGACCAGCGGCAAAGCGGCGCTTGCGCTCACCGCCGGCGGGCCGCGCCCGTCCCGAATCGCTGCCACGCGAGCGCTGGCGACCATGGGTTTGATGCCACCGCCGGATGGATGAATCGGCGTCAAAAACCTGCCGCTGCCGGACCGAACATGAAAGTTCCTTTCTCGCCATCGTCCAGGCGCACCGTGCCGGCGCCGGATATGCCGTCCTTGTCTCGCGTCGCGATGACGATGCCGCGGCGGCCATCGGAACACAGAACCGGCATCGATATTGTTAGCGAGGTGTCCAAAGAATCGTAACTGCCGCCGCAGGTGAGCTTGCCGTTCGTCACTTGAAACGAGCCGCCCGCCAGCGATGCTGTTGCCGTGCCGCGCAGAATTTCGCCCTTCTTGCCGATCACCACGACCGGCTCAGTAATCGAGCACCCGGTCAGCAGCAAAGCCCCGGCAATCAGCCGGCAGACCGCCAACGTGCGCATCGCCTCGCCTCCCCTTGAGGTTGAGAAAACGATGCCACACAATCGGATTGTAAGTCGAGGACGATGAGCGCGTCCGCCGTTTGGACCGGGCGATCTGCTTCCCGGAGGAGAACCAGATCAATTTTCATCGTTGCGCGCCGGTTCTGGCGACCTTCCGCTGTGAATAGGACCTATAAAGCATCTGATCCCTTCGCGCTCGCAACCCGCCGCACGAAAAGCGGGAGGTCACATGAAATTGGGTCCGCCGAGGGCGGCAAAGACCAGGCCCCTTGGGCTGCTGTTTGACACGCCTGATCGGGCGATTGACGACGCGCTCCTGGCTCGCGCCCGTGCCGGCGATCGAGCGGCCGTTCTGGCGCTTGCGGATTGGGCCGAGCGAGTGCGTCGCACCGCTCCCGAAGCGGCAAGCCGGCAGCGTGGCGGGGAGCCGCGATGGCGAACCGAGCGTCGAGCCCGACGCGATGACGCGCTGCGGGGGCTCGGCAGTTTGTTAGGGGTTGACTTGCCGCTCGAAGTCCAGGTGCGGGAAGTGACCCGGCGCGTTCGCCGCTATCGGGCCGCTCCTGGCGATCCTGCGGGGCCGGCCGAGCGCCGGCTGCTCCATCGTATTCGCGAAACCGGGCTGCCAGTTCCGGCCCGCACGCGGCTTAAGGAAATCCTCGCCGCTCGACATCGGGCGCAATCGATCCCTCTGCCAGCGCCACAGGAGCCGTAGGGGCGGCTTCTTCCGGCGCCGGACCCGGCAATTCGACGGT
>DASYZD010000276.1:0-11471 GCA_035946655.1 Allostellaceae bacterium
CGCCGCATTCCAGTTCCAGCACGGCCACATCCCTGCTGGACAATCATCATAGGAGATCCCCATGACCGACATCGTCATCGCCGGCGCCGCCCGTACCGCGGTCGGGGCCTTTAATGGCGGGCTCGCGGGCCTCGCCGCGCACGAGCTTGGCGAAGTTGCAATCAAGGAGGCGCTGCGCCGCGCCGCTGTCGAGCCGGCTGAGGTGTCGGAGGTCATCCTCGGCCAGATCCTCGCCGCCGGCGAAGGGCAGAACCCGGCGCGCCAGGCCGCCGTCGCGGCCGGCATCCCCTATGAAGTGACCGCTTACGGGGTCAACCAGCTGTGCGGCTCGGGGCTGCGCACGGTAGCCTTGGGCTATCAGGCGATCCGCAACGGCGACTCTGAGATCGTCGTCGCCGGCGGCCAGGAGAGCATGAGCCAGGCGCCGCACTGCATCCATCTGCGCCAAGGCACCAAGATGGGCGACGCGCAGATGGTCGACACGATGATCCGGGATGGCCTCTGGGACGCCTTCAACGGCTATCACATGGGCAATACCGCCGAGAACGTCGCGCAGCGCTGGCAGATCACCCGCGAGGAGCAGGATGCCTTCGCCGCCCGCTCGCAAGCGAGGGCCGAGGCGGCGCAGAAGGCCGGCCGCTTCAAGGACGAGATCGTCCCCGTGATCGTCAAATCCCGGCGCGGCGACACGATTGTCGACACCGACGAACACCCCAAGCACGGCACCACGCTCGAGGTCCTGGCGAAATTGCGCCCGGCCTTCGACAAGAACGGCACGGTGACGGCCGGCAACGCCTCGGGCATCAACGACGGCGCCGCCGCGGTCGTGCTGATGACCGCCGAGGCTGCTTCCCGGCGCGGCCTCAAGCCCCTCGCCCGCATTGTTTCCTGGGCGACGGCCGGGGTCGACCCGGCGATCATGGGAACCGGGCCGATCCCGGCGTCGCGCATGGCCCTCAAAAAGGCCGGCTGGTCGGTGGGCGATCTCGATCTGATCGAGGCCAACGAAGCCTTCGCCGCGCAGGCCTGCGCGGTCGGCAAGGAACTCGGCTTCGACCCCGAAAAGCTCAACGTCAATGGCGGGGCGATCGCGCTCGGCCACCCGATCGGCGCCTCGGGCGCGCGGGTCCTCGTCACCCTTCTCTACGAGATGCAAAAGCGCGACGCGAAAAAGGGCCTCGCCACGCTGTGCATCGGCGGCGGCATGGGAATTGCGATGTGCGTCGCGCGGGATTAGGGGCTTGGGTCCCTGCCTGCGCAGGGACCTGCAAACGATCGGGAGGAAGCCATGGCCAGGGTGGCGGTGGTCACCGGCGGGACGCGCGGGATCGGCCGGGCGATCGCGGTGGCGTTGAAGAGCACCGGCTACAACGTCGCGGCCACTTACGGCAGCGACGACGCGAACGCGCGGCAATTTGCCGCCGAGACCGAGATCCCGGTGTTCCGGTTCAACGTCGGCGACTTCGACGCCTGCGCCGCGGGGGTCCAGGCGATCGAAGTGTCGCTCGGCCCCGTCGAGGTCCTCGTCAACAATGCCGGCATCACGCGCGATGCAACGATGCACCGGATGAGCTTCGAGCAATGGAACGCGGTCATCCAGACCAACCTTTCCTCCTGCTTTAACATGTCGCGAGCGGTCATCGAGGGGATGCGGGCGCGCGGCTTTGGCCGGATCGTCAATATCGGCTCGATCAACGGCCAGGCCGGCCAGTACGGCCAGGTCAACTACGCCGCCGCGAAATCGGGCATCCACGGCTTTACCAAGGCGCTGGCCCAGGAGGGGGCGGCGCGCGGCATCACGGTCAACGCGGTGGCGCCCGGCTATGTCGATACCGAGATGGTGCGGGCGGTGCCCAAGGACGTCCTCGAAAAAATCGTCGCGCGGATCCCGGTCGGCCGCCTCGGCAAGGCCGAGGACATCGCCCGCACGGTCCTCTTCCTGGTCGCCGACGAAGCCGGTTTCATCACCGGCTCGACCCTCTCGGTCAACGGCGGCCAGCATATGTATTGAGGCGGGAGACAGCCGGCGAACCCGATCTTCACCATCGGCCATTCGACTCGCGCGATCGGCGAGCTGATCGCGCTGCTCCGGGAGGCCGGGGTCGAGCGCCTCCTCGATGTGCGCTCGGTGCCGCGCTCGCGCGCCAACCCGCAATTCAACGCCGATGCGTTGCCCGGTCCGCTCGCCGCGGCCGGCATCGGATATACGCATCTCGCCGCGCTCGGCGGGTTGCGCCATCATCCCAAGGGCGCGCCGCCGTCGCCCAATACGCTGTGGCAGAGCGCCGCCTTCCGCAACTATGCCGATTACGCGATGACCGCGCCGTTCCGCGCCGGCCTCGATGAGTTGTGCGGCCTCGCGTGCGAGGAGTGCTGTGCGATCATGTGCGCCGAGGCGGTGTGGTGGCGCTGCCATCGCCGCATCATCGCCGACTACCTGTTGGCGCGCGGCGTCGGCGTTCACCACATCATGGGTCCGGGCAAGCGGGACCCGGCCACACTGACGCCGGGAGCGCAGCCCTTTCCCGACGGCAGGGTCCTCTATGAGCGATTGGCGCAGATCGATTGAATTGACCGCCGCGATGGCGCAATTTTCTGCGCCGTGGCGCCTCTGAGACAGATCTTGGCCGAGCCGATGCTGCGCAGCTTGTTAACCCCATTCTGGCTCGCGCGGGTGCTGACCCAAGAGAAGTCGTTCGAGCGCAACCCGGTCATCGCCAACCGGTGGCTCAACGAGCGCGGCCTCCATGGCGCGCGCGTCGCCGCCGCCCACCGGCTGACGCAGGCGCGCCGCAATCGCCTGGCGACAAGGCTTCGGCCCGAGGACCGAACGGCGCTGGATCGCGACGGCTTTATCGTCAAGCGCGATTTTCTCCCGCCCCAGCTATTTGCCGATCTCGTTGCGCAGGTCCGCGGCCTGCGCACGAGCGCACGCGAGATGGTCGAGGGCGACACGATCACCCGGCGGATCGCGCTCGAGCCGAGCATTCTCGACCGGCTGCCGGCGGTGCGCCGGCTCCTCCGGATGCCGGACTACCGCAACCTCATACGCTATGCCGGGTCGTCGGCCGCCGCGCCGATGGTCTACCTCCAGACGATCCTGACCGGGTCGATCGCTGGAGAGAAAGACCCGCAGACGGCGATCCACGCCGACACCTTCCACCCGACGGTCAAGGCGTGGCTGTACCTCAACGATGCCGCGAGCGAGGCCGCGCCCCTCATCTACGTCCCGGGCTCGCACCGGCTGACGCCACGGCGGCTGGAGTGGGAACGGCGGATGGCGCTGTCGGCCCCCGATTCGCCGGATGCCGATACGCGGCAGGGGTCGTTCCGCGTCGATCCGGACGAGTTGACGGCGCTGGGGTTGCCCGCGCCGCGCATCCTCAACGAGCCGGCCAATACGCTGATCGTCGCCGATACCTTCGGGTTTCACGCCCGCGGGCGAAGTCCCGAGCCCTCGACCCGCGTCGAGATCTGGGCCTACGGAAGGCGCAATCCCTTTCTGCCGTGGCTCGGCCTCGACCCCTGGTCGATTCCCGCCTTCGGGTTGCGCCGGCCGGTCATCCACTGGCGTCTTCTCGATCTCGCCGAGCGCGCCGGTCTTGGCCGCCACCGGTGGCGTCCGAGCGGGGAGATTTCGGCCTTCGATCCGCCGGTAGCGCCGCCGGCGCCTCTGCGCGCAGCCTCCTAGCGGCCAAGCTTTCGGGAGGTTCGCCGCCGCGCTGCCAGCCCGCAGAGGGTTCCGAACAATAAGCGCAGCGCGCCGACCGGATTGGCGAGGATGTCCGCGATGGCCTGGAGCGGGGAAATCCGCGGGCGGTCCAAGCGGCGGAACTCCCGGACGATGGGGTCGCGGGCGAGCCCCGCCTCGGCGCGACTGCGCACCGCGTCGGCAAATCTCGCGAATTCGGAATATTCGTCCAATGATAGCCGGGCGCGGACCTCGCCCCGCGCGAGCCAATCAACGAAGGCGGCGCCATCGCCAAAAATATGCGTGAATCCCTCGCTGCCGATGAGGGCGCGGCCGATCTGCACCGGCTTCAGCCCGCGGCGGCAGCCCGCGACGAGGGCGGGGGAGGCAAAGGAAACCAACAGATCGGCATCGCCCAGGAGTGCGTCGAGCAGCGCGGTCTCGACCACCCGGAACCGGGCCTGCCATGCCGCTGGAAGCTGCTGCCGCCAGCGCTCGATTGCCGCCGCGGTCACCCTGTGGTCGCGATCCCGCCCGGTCGTATGAAAGAGGATATCAAGCTCTTTGCTCGCGAGGATGCCGGAAAACAGCTCGATATAGGCTCCGGGCTGATCGCTATCGGTCGGGCCTGCGTCTATCAAGGGCGAACGGATGGCCGCCTGATCGCAGATCACGATGACGCCGCGACCCGGGGCGTCAACCAGCGTCCTCAGGCCGCCGATAGCGCGGCTTTCCGGTACAGCTGGTGCCATTCGGCCATCACCTCTTCCCATGACGGAATTGTCGGCGCAGCGGCGAAGGCGCCGTCGTTCAGCACACGCAGCCCGCGCCCGTCCGCATCGAGGAGCGCCATGATACGCGCGCCGTCCACCGAGGGCCGCCCGGTAAGAACGAGCCCGTTCACTCCGTCGCGGACAAAATCGGGACACATGCCGACATCCGTGCAGATGACCGGGACGCCACTGCCCAGCGCCTCCGGCAGGCTGGCCGGTCCGCCCTCGAACGAGCTGAGGATCAAGAGCGCGTCGATCCGCCGATAAATCTCGGCCATCAGCGGATACGGCAGCCGCTCCCAGTGGGCGACGTCAAAACCTTTGGCGCGGGCCTCGCGCGCGTCCGGCCCACGCCCGCCGCCGACCAGCACGAACGAGATGCGGGTCGGATCGAGATGCCCGAGCAATGCGAGGAACCGATCCTCGCCCTTGATGCCCGAGGGATGCCGTCGCGAGCAGATGCCGAGACATAAGCGGCTGCCGCTCACCCGCCGGGGTTCGGTCGGCACCGGCAACACCCGGCGATCGACGCCGTGCGGGATCACCCGAGCGGGTGCGATGCCGTGTTCGGCGAGGATTGCCGCTTGCGTCCGATTGAGACAATGAACGGCAGCGGCTTCGCGATAGCGGGCGAGGAATGACCGCATCGTCATCCACGCCCGCTCGTCGCGCAAATCATGGTGCACCGTCACCACCGAGCGCGGCAACAGGCGCCATTCAAGATTGGGGCGGTGGTAATGCCAGACGTCGGCGCGCCGGTCCGGCCGATCCGAACTCGTTATCCGCGTCGCCGGCGGCGCCGTCGCGGCAGCGCGATCGATGAGGTCGGCGAAAATCCTGCTGGTGAGAAGGCACGTTGACAGCACGTGATTGACATGGAGCGGGGTCATCGGGGGTGCGCGAAAAGTCGCGGTGCCGCGCCGCTCATCCTCGTCAGCTCAGCGCCGGAAACACATGCTCGCCATCGGGGCCGAGCGGCACCGCGACGACGCTCGCCGCCTCGTTCGGAGCAAGCGGGCCATAGAGATGCGGGAAGAGCGTGCCGCCGCGCGCGGGCTCCCAGCGCAGCCGCGCGCCCAGCCGCGCCGCCTCGACCGCGACGAGGACCAGCCCGGCCTCTCCGGCGCGATGGCGCCGCGCGCTCTCGGCCAGATGCTCGGCGGTCGAGAAGTGGACGAAGCCGTCGCGCTGATCCTCGGCCGAGCCGAGATACCGGCCCGTCGCCACCGCCTCCGCCCATGCCTCGGCCGGGCACATGTGGTAGATCATTACAGTCATGCCACAACCTTACTTTGTCCGATCCGAACGGCAAGACCGCCCGATTTCCTCTTGTCATCGCGAGGCGGCCGGGCGGGCCGACGCGGCAATCTCAGGGTGCGTTCTCCGATCGAGATTGCTTCGTCGCGTCGCTCCTCGCAATGACAACGGCGATTATTCGTACTTCAACGGGCGGCGCAGCGCGTGACCCTTACCGGGCCAGCGCCCGATCGCGTATTGGTGCCGCGGGCGCCGGCGCTGGTCGCCGGGTTCCGCGAGATCCTGTGGCTGTCGCCCGAGGGCGAGATCGAGGCGCTGTCGCCGGATGAGGCCCGCGCCCGCCTCGATCCGCGCCACGGCAGCGAGAGCGCGATGGTGTGCCACGCCCGAGCGGTGGCGCGGCGCCTCGATATCGCCTCCTTCGCCGCGCTCGACCTCCTCGAACTGTTCGCCTTTGTCCGGCCGGCGCAATTCTGCGTACCGACCCCGCGCGGCCTCGCCGCCACGCTCGGCCTCGCGCTGCCGGCCACGATGGCGGAAGCCTGCGTCGCGCTTGCCACCGCCGCGCGCGCGCTCCTCCAGCAGCTTCAGGGCGAAACCGAACCCGATATCCGTACGATTGCAGAGGCCGCCGACCATGCCGGCTGGGCCTGGGGGCCGGCCGTCCTTGCCGCCTTGCCGCCGGCCGAAGCGGGAGCGGCGCGCCGAGCTGCGGGCCTGCGGGTCTGGCAGAATCTGGCCGAGTGGCAGGAGCGCCCGCCCCCTCCCCCTCCCGGCAATGCGCCGGTGTCGCCCGCGGATGCGCGAACGCGGCTGGCCGCGCTCCTGGGGGATGGCGCTGAGGCACGGCCGCAACAGGCCGATTACGCCGCGGCGGTCGCCGCCGCCTTTGCCCCGCGCGAGCGGCCGGATGCACCGCAGGCGGTCCTGGTCGAGGCCGGCACCGGGGTCGGCAAGACCTTGGGCTATATCGCGCCGGCTAGCCTGTGGGCCGAGAAGAACCAGGGCGCGGTGTGGATCTCGACCTTCACCCGCAACCTGCAGAGCCAGATTTCCGGCGAACTCGACCGGCTCTACCCCGATCCGGTGCAGAAGCGCCGCCGTGTCGTCATCCGCAAGGGGCGCGAGAATTTCCTCTGCCTGTTGAATTACGAGGATGCGGTGCGCGCGGCGACGGCGCGCCGGGCGCAAACGGTGGCGCCGCTCGCCCTCATCGCCCGCTGGATCGGGGCGACCCAGGCAGGCGACCTCGTCGCCGGTGATTTTCCGGGCTGGCTCGCCGAACTGATCGGGCGCGGCCGGGTCAACGGGCTCGCCGACCGCCGCGGCGAATGCATCCATTCGGCCTGCCCGCATTTTCGCCGCTGCTTTGTCGAGAAGAACGTGCGCGCGGCGCGCCATGCCCGCCTCGTCGTCGCCAACCACGCGCTGGTGATGGCCCAGGCCGCGCTCGGCGGGCTCGACGATGCAAGCGTGCCGACCCGCTATGTCTTCGACGAGGGACATCACCTGTTGGACGCCGCCGATTCGGCGTTTTCGGTGCGGCTGTCCGGCCAGGAAGGGCGGGAATTGCGGCGCTGGATCCTCGGCGCCGAAACCGGCCGCTCGCGCGCCCGCGGCCTGCAGCGCCGCGTCGGCGATCTCGTGGAGGCCGACAACGACGCTGGCCCGGCGCTGATCGAGGCCCTGGTCGCCGCCCGCATCCTGCCGGCCGATGGCTGGCATCAGCGTGTCGCCGAGGGCCGCGGCCTCCCCGGTTTCGAGGCCCTTCTCGTGCTGGTCCGCCGCCAGGTGCTGGCCCGCGCCGCCACCCCCGACCAGGGCTACGGCATCGAAGCGGAGGCGCGCCCGCCGATCGACGGGCTGGTCGATGCTGCGGCGCGGCTCGCCACCGGGCTCGACCGGCTCGCCCAAGCGCTGCGCCGACTGTCGGAATGTCTGCGCCATCGGCTCGAGGATTCCCTGAACCCGCCCGAGCCCGGTCTGCGCCAGCGCCTCGATGCGACGATCCGCGGGCTCGACCGCCGCGCCCAGATGCAGCTCGGCGCGTGGAGTGCGCTCCTGCGCGACCTCGGCGAGGCGCCGCGCGCTGAAACCGTCGAGTGGCTGGCGCTCGACCGCGCCGACGGCGCCGACATCGATGTCGTGGTCAACCGCAACTGGATCGACCCGGGGATCCCGTTCGCCGCGGCGGTCGCAAAACCGGCGCATGGCATCCTCGTCACTTCGGCGACGTTGACCGATGGCGGGGCGGACCCGGGCGAGCCGGGCACCGCCTGGAGCGCGGCGGAAGCCGCCACCGGGCTGCGCCACCTCGACGAGCCCCCGAGCGCGGCGCGCATCGCCTCGCCCTTCGACTATCCGGCGCAGACCCGCGTTTTTATCGTCACCGATATTCCGCGCGGCGATATCGGCCAGGTTGCCGCCGCCTTTGCCGCGCTGATGATCGCCGCCAAGGGGGGCGCGCTCGGCCTCTTCACTGCGATCGCGCGGCTGCGCGCGGTGCACGAGCGGATCGCCCCGGTCCTGGAAGCGCAGGGCCTCTCCCTCCTCGCCCAGCATGTCGACGCGATGTCGACCGCGACCCTCGTCGACATCTTCCGCGCCGAAGAGGATTCCTGCCTCCTCGGCAGCGATGCGGTGCGCGATGGGGTCGATGTGCCGGGGCGCTCGCTGCGCCTCATCGTCTTCGACCGGGTGCCGTGGCCGCGCCCCGACATCCTCCACCGCGCGCGCAAGCCGGTGTTCGGCGGCGCCCAGTACGACGACCGCATCGCGAGGCTGCGGCTGCGCCAGGCTTACGGTCGCCTCATTCGCCGCGCCGACGACCGCGGCGTCTTCGCGATCCTCGACCGCGCCCTGCCGTCGCGCCTCCTGGCCGCCTTCCCTGCGGGAGTTTCGGTCGCGCGGGTGCCGCTGGTCGAGGCCGCCGAAGCCACCGCCCGATTCCTCGCCGAGGGAACTTGATAGTCCCGCCTTGACAGAGCCGGCGGGGTCTGGTTTGTGCGCCGCAGCATTCGATTGAAGGAATGGCGATGCTCGACCCCCACGGCGCGTTGATCTACACGATGGTGATCGTCACCGCCGCCGACGCCGAACTGCCCGACATCGAATTGCAGGCGATCGGCGATATCATCGGGCACCTCCCGGCGTTTCGCGATTTCGACCGCCAAAGCCTGCCGGCGGTACTCAACAGCTGCGCGGAGTCGCTGGCGCGCGAGGACGGGCTCGACAAGACGCTGGACGCGATCAGGGCGTCGCTCTCGCCCAATCTGCGCGAGACCGCCTATGCGATCGCCTGCGACCTGGTGGCCTCGGACGGCGAGGCAAGCCAGGAGGAATTGCGGGCGCTGGAGCTGATCCGCCACCGCCTCGCCATCGATCGGCTGATCGCCGCCGCGATCGAGCGCGGCGCCCGCGCCCGGTTTCAGCGGTTGTGAAGTCTATGCGATAATCGGATGCGACGCCCCGTACCCTCGCCCGCACCGCGGGAGAGAGTCGCGCCTTCGGCAAAGCCTGGCGGATCGCGTCTCGCCGCGCGACCCGGTCTCCCTCTCCCGCCATCATGCTTTTGGCAGGGCCTGGCGGATCGCGTCGCGGATGTCGGGGGGTTGGGATTCGAGGGCATCGCACAGGCGGCGCATCTGGCGCCTGAGGCTATAGAGCTGGTCGAGGAGCCCCAGCACCAACGACATCGCCTCGTCGTCGACGGCGAATTCGCGCCTGATGTCGAGGATCAGCTCGACCCGGGCGATGTCGACCTCGTGAAAGCGGAACTGGCTGTCGGCAAGGTCGGGCAGGACCCAGCGGTTTTCGATCCAGCGCTGGAGTTCGGCGCCGTCGAGTTCGGCAAAGCGCCGGATCAGTTCATCGCGGCCGATCATGAGGCGGCGTCCCGATCGGCGGTGCCGGGACGCGGGCCGCCACCCATCGCGCGGCGCGGGTCGCTCCGGTGGGTCTTCGCCCACTCTTCGAGGAATGTCGCCAGTTCGGCGTCGCCGCTGGCGCCAATCATCACCTTCAGGCTGACATACTGGTCGCCGGTCACCTCGTGACCATGCCGCCGGTGGTGGATGCCCTTGCCGCGCAGCCGCAGCCGCGTGCCGGTATCGGAACCCTTGGGGATCGTCATCGTCACCGGCCCCGAAACGGTCGGCACCGCCACCCGCGCACCCAGCACCGCCTCGGCAAGGCTGACCGGCAGTTCGAGATGGATGTCGTTGCCCTCGCGGCGGAAGAAGGGGTGGGGCGCGATATGCACCTCAATCAGCGCATCGCCCGGCGGACCGGAGCCAAAGCCCGCACCGCCCTTGCCTTTCAACCGCAGCACCTGGCCCTCGTCGATGCCGGGCGGGATCGTCACGTCGAGCCATTCCTCGCGGGACAACGCGAGCCGCTGCTTGCCGCCGGTGGCGGCCACCGCGAAATCAATCGTCAGGGTGAACTGGCGGTCGGGTCCCGGCATGTTGAGCCCCGCACCCCCCCTGCCGGAATGGCGCCCGCCGCCACGCCCGAACATCGCGAACAGGTCATCGAGATCGCCCACATCCATCTCGCCCTGCGGCTGGTATTTCCGGCCCTGCGCGCCTTCGGCATGGGGACGATAGGAATAGCGCGGCCGCTCGGCGCCGGTCTCGTCGATTTCGCCGCGATCGTAGCGCCCGCGCTTCTCGGGGTCGGACAGGATGTCGTTGGCCGCGCTCACCGCCTTGAAGCGCGCCTCGGCGGCCGGCTTGCCCGGGTTGAGATCGGGATGGAACTCCTTGGCGAGCTTCCGGTAGGCCTTGCGGATTTCCTCGGCGCTGGCCCCGGGCTTGACGCCCAGCACCTCATAGGGAGTTTGCGCCGCCATAGCGAGCCGCCCCGAAGCTTAGCGCTGGAGCGCGCGCGGGCGCTGCGCGCTCGGCCCGGCCGGATCGACGTGCACCGCGACCGTCTGCTCTGCCCCGCGGCGGTCGACGGTCAGCTCAACTTCGCTGCCGATGCGCGTCAGGCCGATCATGTTGCGCAGCTGGGTGCCGCTGTTGACCGTGACGCCGTTGACCGCGACCACCAGATCGCCGGTGTGCAGCCCGGCACGCTCGGCCGGCGAGGAGGGATCGACGCGGGCAATGACCGCTCCGGTGGTGTGGACGGTGTTCATCGCCTGCGCCAGGTCCGGGGTCAGATCCTGGATCGCGACGCCGATGCGCCCGCGCTTCACTTCGCCAAAGCGGACGAGCTGCTCCATGACGCGGCGCGCCATGTTGATCGGCACGGCAAAGCCGATCCCGATATTGCCGCCGCCCGGCGCCAGGATCGCGGTGTTGATCCCGACGCACTCTCCCTCTAAGTCGACCAACGGGCCTCCCGAATTGCCCGGGTTGATCGAGGCGTCGGTCTGGATGAAATCCTCGTAACCCTCGATCCCGAGGCCGCTGCGGCCAAGCGCGCTGACGATCCCCGAGGTCACGGTCTGGCCGAGACCGAACGGGTTGCCGATAGCGAGCACGAAGTCGCCGACCTGGAGGCGGTCCGAATCGCCCATCGGCACCGCGGTCAGGTTGCCGGCCGGGACCCGCAACACGGCGATGTCGGTTTCGGTGTCGCGCCCGATCAGCTTGGCCGTCAAACGCCGGTTGTCCTTGGTGGTGACTTCGATGTCGGTGGCGTTCTCGACGACGTGGTTGTTGGTCAGCACATATCCTTGCGCGGCATCGACGATGACGCCCGAGCCGACCGCCTCGGTTTCGCGCTCGATCGGCTGGTCG
>DASYZD010000277.1:0-9315 GCA_035946655.1 Allostellaceae bacterium
CCGCGACCCGTTTTCACTGGTTGGCGCGAGGCCACGGCCGGGGTTCCGCCTCGCCGACCTCGCCGGCCTGCGCTTTGCCAGCACCAGCGAAGTGCCGACACCAGGGCTCTGCCTCGAACAGGATTTGCGCGAGGCCGGGATCGATCCGGCCCGCCTTGACCGGATTACCGGCCGCACCATGCCGGAAAACCTCGCCGCGCTTGCCGACGGGAGCCTCGATGTGGCGCAGCTCTTCGAGCCTTTCGTCGAGGAAGCGGTTGGCCGGGGCGGGCATGTGTGGTTGCCGGCGAGCGCCCGCGGCCGCACCAGCTATACGGTGTTTGTCACCCATCGCGCCCGGCTCGAGAGCGATCCCGAGCCGTTCCGGCGCATGGCCCGGGCGATCTATCGGACCCAGCGCTGGGTCGCCGCCCAGTCGGCGGACGCGCTGGCCGCGGCGGTCGTCCCCTATTTCCCGGCGCTCGATCGCGGTGTCCTCGGCCGCGCGATGGCGCGCTACCGGGGGCAGGGCGTATGGGGCAGGGACCCGATCCTCCCCGAGGACGGCTACGAGCGGCTGCGCCGTGCCCTCCTCGGTAACGGGTTCCTCAAGCGAGCCGTGCCGTTCGCCGCTTGCGTCGACAACAGCCTGGCCGAGGCGGCGCTCGCTTCCCTATAGGTCCATCCGATACTGCTGGATCGGCCTCAGCCTCGGTCGACCGGAGTGGCGGCGAGAATGTGGACGACGACATTGCAGCCGGCCCACGCACCGCTAGCCCGCGCGCACCAGGTGAACTCGACCGAGCTGCCCGGCGCGAAGGAAGCGGTATCGAGCACCGCGACATGGAACCCCAATCCGCTGTCGCTGGTCGGCGTATCGGTGACGCTCTGCCAGCCGTCGCGGCCCCAATGGACGGTTCCGGGTTCCGGTAGGGCGACCGCCAGCCGCGCTCCGGCGGCAAACCCGTCGATCGGCGCGTGCGGCCACCAGAACGCATGCTGCGCCACCGCGCGCTCTCCGCGATAGCGCTGCCAGGTCGCGCGCGAACGGCCGAACGGATGGCCGATTTGCCGCGACACCATCAGTTTGACGAACTCGGCGTGGGCCCAGGCGAGCGGCATTGCCGAGCCGCTCGGCCGCCCCGGTGCGAGCCGGTGCGAGGGAATAGGGTCGGTATCCCACACCTGCTCGGGGATCATTCCGCCCGGGCTCGCCATCGCCGCCATCGCTTCGAGATAAGGGAGCGGGTCTTTGCCGGCGACCAGCTCGTAATGGCCGCGCTCGCCGGTCAACAGCGGCCAGCCGCGCCCGATCCCGGTGCCGTCGAAGGCCGAGCCATCCTCGTGCTCGCCATAGCCGTCGCCGCGATAGCGGTGCCATACCGGCCCCATCGGCGTGTCGCTCTTCAACAGTGCGTCGGCGAGGGTGAGCGAGCCGAGGATCAGCCTGTCGTCGTGGCGGCGCAACCCGGCCCGCACCAGATAGAGGAATTCAGTGCCGATCTGCTCATCACCGGGGAGCCCGGTGCTGTCGCGCCGGTTGCGGATCGGCACGTTGGCGTGGGTCGCCCCGGCTTGGGCGAGGATGTCCGGCGGCGCCACCCGCACGTAATACCCCGGCACGCCGTATTGCCGGGCCAGGTCGGTGCCGCTGACCGTCAGCCACGCCTCGATATGCGCATTCCAGAAATCGGCGAGGGCCAGCGCCCAGTCGGCCTCGGGCGACGGCAGCAGCGCCGCGCCCGCGACCAGCGCCGAGATCGTCGTCGCCAGCGTGAAGGCGTTGATGCCTTCGTTCTCCTCCCAGCGGTCCTGCATCGTCGATGGCCCGGTGCGGGCGATGTAGCCCAGCGCGCGGCGAACCATGTCCTCGACCACGATGCCGCGCAGCCCGTCGCGTTCCTCCAATTCGGCGGCCAGCATCACCGGCAGCGCGGTCTCGTCGAGCTGAATGCCCTGCCAGTATGGGGTACCGCCGAGCCACTGGTTCTGGTGCCAGTGCCCGTCGTCGTTTTGCGTGGCGATCAGGTAGCGCAGCGTGTCGCGTGCCTCCTGGTCGGCGCCGAAGGCTAAGAGCGCACCGGCGCATTGCACGAGATCGCGCGGCCACACCAAATGATACCCGCCGCGCTCGTTGCCGCTATAGCCCCATGGCACGCTGAGGCTCGCCACCAACGCGCCCGGATAGGTCTTGTCGAGATGCGCCCGGAGGACGATCGAAGAGGTGACCGCCTGGTCGCGGATCGCTTCCGGCAGGTCGAGCGTCGGCGGGCTGCGCTCGGCGCATTGCGACTGCCAGCCCTCCCAATCGGCGATCTGCTGCTGCAATACGTTGTCGAACGGCTGGATGAGGCTCGAGATCGCCAGCGTCGCCGCTGCTTCCGCGCTGCTGCCGAAGCCGAGCGCGAGGACGGCGCGGCGCGGCACCTCGCCCATCAGCGCGACATTGCCCGGCCCGGCTGTTTGGTATTGCCAGGTCATCGCGCTATTCCTCGCGAAATCCTGCCAGCCGTCGCTGGTTCCGACATAGCCGACGCTGACCCGACCGAAGGCGTCGGCCTGGTGCTGGTCGACCGCGGCGAGCGCCATGCCGAACGGGCCCTGCTCGGCCAGGAGGACCCGGCGCCCCTGGTAGCGCTCGACCCTGGCGATGTTGTCATAGCCGGTGGCGCCGAGATGCGGCGCGACCAGCACATAGAGGCCAAGCTCGCCTGCACCGTCGAGCCGGCATTCGATGACGAGGACGTCGCGCCGCGGGTCGGGCGTGATGCGCAGACGCAGCGTATAGCGCGCGTGGCTGTGCGTGATCTCGACCGCCGGGACACCGGGCGCCAGCAGCTTCAGCGTGTAATTGCCGTTGCGCTTGACTTCCGACCAGAACCCGTCGGGGCCGGCGACGATAAACCCGAGGTCGCGGATCTGGGGGATGTCGACGCGCGGATAATAAACTTCGTTGACGATCCCGTAGCCGAGCGTGAACCACAGCCGCGACGGGCCGAGCGCGCAGCCGACCATGTCCTTGGCGCTGCTCGTCCACGAGGGCGAGGTGCCGGGTGCGCCGGGAGCGTGGCCTTGCGGTTCGGCGGGCGGGGAGGGGGGCATCGCCGTATCCTACTGCGAATCCGGGCGGAGAGAGCGGGCGAACTGCACGATCATTTCCGCCGGCTTCTGTTTACCGCAGCGCAACGCGGTTAACTTCGCGCGCCGGAAGGGCTAGCATCGCCAGGCCGCGCGGACATCCTTGCCAGGTCTTGGACGCGGCCAGGGAGGGTGGCGATGCCGGCGCGCACGGGACAGCAATACATCGACGGCCTCAGGGACCAGGACCGCGAGGTCTGGCTCGGCGGCGAACGGGTGAAGGACGTGACCCGGCACAAGGGGCTCGCGGGCGGAGTGCGCGCGATCGCTGCGCTCTACGACATGCAGCACGAACAGAAGCTGCGCGAGGTGATGACCTACAAATCGCCGACGAGCGGCGAGCCGGTCGGTCGCTCGTTCGACATGCCGCAGACCAAGGAAGCGCTCGAAACCCGCTCGAAGATGATGCTGAACTGGGCGCGCCTGACCTGCGGGATGATGGGCCGCTCGCCCGATTTCATGAACGTGACGTTCGCCGCCTGGGGCGCGGCGGCCGATTATTTCGGCGAAAAGCGCCCGGAATTCGCCACCAACATGCGGCGCTATGTCGAATACATCCGCGAAAATGACGTCACCCTCACCCATTCGCTGATCAATTTCCAGCGCAGCCGCAACGCCTCGGGCATGTTCAACCTCGAGGAGGGGACGGCCCTCGAAGTGAAGCGCGAGACCGATGCCGGGATCATCGTGCGCGGCGCGCGGATCCTCGCCACATTGGGGCCGCTTTCCGACGAGATCGCGGTCTATTCGCCGCGTCTCGCCCGCCACAGCGAGGAGCACAGCCCGTTCGCGATGAACTTCGCGATCCCTTGCGGGACACGGGGGCTCAAATTCCTGTGCCGCGACAGCTTCGATCTGGGGCGCTCGCATTTCGACCATCCGCTGGGATCCCGCTTCGAGGAGATGGATTGCGTCGTTTTCTTCGACGACGTTCTGGTACCGTGGGAGCGGGTGTTCCTGCTCTACGATGTCGAGCGGCTCAACGCGACCCCGCACGTCACCCATTCGACGGCGCATTCGGCGCATCAGGGCGCCGCCAAGAATCTCGCCAAATGCGAGTTCGTGCTGGGGCTCGCCCTCCTCATGACGCAGACCCTCGGCAACGCCCACCTGCCGCAGACCGAGGCCTATATCGGCGAATTGATGCTGACGACCGAACTGATGCGCGCGTGCATGCGCGCCGCCGAGGCCGATGCCGCGATCGACCGCTGGGGTGTGATGTGTCCGGCGATCCTGCCGGTCGAAAGCACCCGCAACCTGATGATGACCGCCTATCCGCGGATGATCGAGATCCTCCAGCTGTTGGGGTCGAGCAGCTTTCTGATCCAGCCGAGCGAAGCCGATTTCGCCGGCCCCCTGGCGCCCGAGATCGAGCAGTACCTGACAACCGATAACACTACGGCCCGCGACCGGGTGAAGCTGTTCCGCCTGGCGTGGGACGTCGCCGGCAACGCCTTCGGCAGTCGCCAGGTGCTCTACGAGCGGTTTTTCGCCAGCGATCCGCTGACCCGCGCCCGCGCCATGGCGACGATCTATCCCAAGGGCGAGATGATGGAACGGGTGCTGGAGTTTTTGGGCCGCGACGACTAAGCGTGGTACGATGCTTTCAACCATTCAACCGAGGAGAGCGGGATGAGCAAGCGACCGATGTATCTGCAACATGTCAACATTTACGTGCGCAATGCCGAGCGCTCGAAGCAGTGGTACGAGGACCTCCTCGGCCTCCACACCTATGAATACCGGCCGGGCTGGGCGGCCTTCATGTCGGCCGATGAAGAGCAGTCGCACGAAGTGGCGCTGATGCAGCTGGGCGACGATGCGCCGTTGCAGCAGAAGGGCCAGGTCGGCCTCAACCACATGGCGTGGCGGCTGGAATCGCTCGACGATTTGAAGGAGTTCTACAGCCGCATCAAGGCGAAGGGGATCAAGCCCGAGCACATCTCCGATCACGGCATCTCGCTCGGCATCTACCTGCGCGATCCCGACGGCAATGGCGTCGAAGTGTTCTACGAGCTGCCGCGCGCCGAGTGGGGCGTCGACGACCACATCTTCTCGCGCGACAAATCCCCGCGTGGGCGTTTCCCCGGCCCGTGGGACGCCGAGATCCGCGCCGACGGCGTGCCGGCGCCGCAGCCGGTCGCCGCGCAGTAGCCCTCACCCGCCTCGCTTCGTGGGTCCCTCCCTCTCCCCGCTCGCGGGTGGAGGGAGGGTGAGGGGCTGTTTGGGTCGCGCAAAATTCATCGGATGAAGAGGATATGCAATCCACCGATCCCTTGACCGCGCCCAGCCCGCACCTGCGGGCACGCCCGGATTGGTTGGCGCGGCGCGAGGAGGCGATCCTCGACCCCGATCTGCCGATCGTCGACCCGCACCATCACCTGGTCGATCGCGACAACACCGGCCGCTACCTGCTCCCCGATCTCCTCGCCGATACCGGCTCGGGGCACAACATTATCGCGACCGTTTATCTCGAATGGCTGTCGATGTACCGCGCCGTGGGCCCCGCGGAGATGCGCCCGGTCGGCGAAGTCGAGTTCGCCAACGGGGTCGCGGCGATGGCGGCCTCCGGCGTCTACGGAAACACCAAGGTTTGCGCCGGCATCGTCGGCTATGCCGACCTCGCGCTCGGCGCCCGGGTCGAAGGGGTGCTCGAGGCGATGATCATGGCGGGCGGCGGCCGGTTCCGCGGGATCCGCTTTATTTCCGCCTCGCACCCCGACGATGCCGCGCGCGGCTCCTCGGTCAACCGCCCGGCGGGGCTCCTGATGGACCGGAAGGTGCGCGAGGGCTTTGCCCGGCTGCACCCGCTCGGCCTCAGTTTCGATGCGTGGATGTACCACACCCAGCTTGGCGAGCTCGTCGATCTGGCGCGCGCCTTTCCCGAGACGCCGATCGTCCTCGATCATGTCGGCGGGCCGATCGGGCTTGGCCCCTATGCCGGCAGGCGCGACGAAGTTTTCGCCCAGTGGAAGCGCAGTATCGCGGAGCTTGCGGCGTGCCCCAATGTCCACATCAAGCTCGGCGGGCTCGGCATGCGGCTCTTCGGCTTCGATGTGCACGAGGGTGAATTGCCGCCGAGTTCGGAACAGCTCTCCACCGCCTGGCGCCCCTATATCGAGACCTGCGTCGCCCTCTTTGGCTCAAACCGCGCGATGTTCGAGAGCAACTTCCCGGTCGACAAGGGCAGCGGCAGCTATCACGTGTTCTGGAACGCCTTCAAGCGGATTGCCGCCGGATGCTCAGCCGCCGAGAAGGCCGATCTGTTCGCCGGCACGGCAACCCGCTTCTATCGGCTCGGCTGAGGCGGCAGATGGCTCAGAGCGCACGCAACCCGGACTGGCTGGTTCGCCAGGAATGGCTCGACCTCGGCCGAGAGAAGATTCTTGAGCCCGGCCTGCCGATCGTCGATCCGCACCATCACCTGTGGGATCGCGCTGAAACCGGCCGCTATCTGTTGCCGGAACTCCTCGCCGATCTCGGTAGCGGTCACAACATCACCACGACCGTCTTTTTGCAGTGCGGCTCAATGCACCGCGCCCTCGGTCCCTCTGAGATGCGTCCGGTCGGTGAAGTCGAGTTTGTTAACGGAATCGCTGCGATGAGCGCCAGCGGCGGGTATGGCGCGACGCGAATCTGCGCCAGCATCGTAGGCTTTGCCGATCTCGCGTTGGGCGCGGCGGTCGAGCGCGTGCTGGAGGCAGAGATCGCGGCCGGCGGCGGGCGGTTCCGCGGCATCCGCTACATCACTGCCGCGCACCCCGATCCGGCTGCGACCGGCGCGCCGTCGTTCCGCGCACCGGGGATGCTGCGCGACCTCAAAGTGCGGGAGGGCTTCGCCCGGCTGGAGCCGCTGGGCCTTAGCTTCGATGCCTGGATGTATCACACGCAACTCGAAGATCTGATCGACCTTGCCCGCGCCTTTCCCGAGACGCCGATCGTGCTCGATCATGTCGGCGGCGTGATCGGGCGCGGATCCTATGCCGGGCGCCGCGACGAGGTGTTCGCCGGGTGGAAGCGCGACATCGAAGAATTGGCGCGCTGTCCAAATGTTCATGTCAAGCTGGGCGGCCTCGGCATGCGGCTCTTCGGCTTCGATCTGCACGAGCGCTCGATGCCGCCGACATCGCAAGAGCTGGCCGCGCTGTGGCGCCCCTATATCGAAACCTGCATCGCCGCCTTCGGCCCGGCGCGGTCGATGTTCGAAAGCAATTTCCCGGTCGACAAGACCAGCTGCAGCTACGCGGCGCTGTGGAACGCCTTCAAGCGCATCGCCGCCGGCTGCTCGGCCGCCGAGAAGGCCGATCTGTTCGGCGGCACGGCAACCCGCTTCTACCGGCTCGGCTGAGCCGAAGGAGGCTCCCTCAATCGATCCGGCGCCGGTGCCGCCGGTGCGGGTTTGCCGGACGCGGCATTGTTTGCCTCGGCCAGCGCCGCTTTGAGACCGGGGTCGTCGGGTTTGAGCTTGAGCGCGCGGGCATAGGCATCACGCGCCTTTTCGGGCTCGTTCAGCACCATGTAGGAGCGTCCGAGCCGAGCCCAGCCGGCGACATCGTCGGGTTCGCTCTCCAGCCGCGCCGCGAGCCGTTCGACCATGGCGGTGATCATAGCCTGGCGTTCGTCGGGCGCCGCGCCGGCGATCGCCTCGGCGGCTGCCTTCCCCGGCGCTTTGGGTGCCCCCGGGTTGCTCGTCCCGTTTAGTGTCGCCGGATCGATACCGAGGGCGCGCGCCGCCTCGCTCATTCGCTGCTGCACCAGCGGCAGCCAATCGGCGCCGGGCGGGGCCTCGGCCGCGAGGTCCCGCCAGGCTTGCAGCGCGCCCTTTACATCACCCTCTTGCATCCGGGCGAGCGCCAGGTAATAGCGCGCACGCGGTGCGGTTTCCGGGTCGGCCAACCCCGCCGCGAACGCCTTCTGCGCCGCCGCCGTCACCGTGCCGCCGGCCGCCAGCACCTGCGCCTCGCCCCAATCGCCGGCGATGTCGGCACGGCGCCCCGAGAGATCGGCGGCATGGCGATAGGCCTCGGCCGCCTCCTTGTAGTGGCCGAGGCTCAGCTCGGAGCGGCCAAGCAGCAGCCAGCCGGTCAAGTCTTCCGGGTGCTCTCCGAGATGCGCGCGGAGACGCGCCAGGGCCTCGTCCATGCCGATATGGGCGAGGTCGGCCGCGCCCGGCGGATTGGCGGCGGCGAACCCGCCAAAGGGCTGGTCTGGCAGGGCAGGGGAGCCCAGCCGCCAGTACAGCGCCCCGGCGGCGAGCGGCAGCATGAGGATCGCGACAATCGTCGCCACGCGCACCCTGCCGGGGCCGGTCTCCGCCTCGGCCGGCTTCAGTGCGAGGATGCGGCGGGCGATCTCGGCGCGCGCCGCCTCGCCTTGCTCCGCGGCCAGGACGCCGCGCGCGAGATCGCGCTCGACCTCGGCCAGCTGGTCGCGGTAGACGGCGAGGTTATAGTCCTCGCGCGAGGCCGCGCCGCCTCGGTGACGGAACAGCGGCACCAGGAGGATCGCCAGCGCCACCCCGGTCAGCCCGGCAAGCGCAGCGGCGAGCCCGATCGTCACCGCTTGGGTCCCTCACCGAGGACGGCAGCGAGGCGCCGGCGTTCCTCGGCGCTGAGCGGCGCCGGCGCGGCCTCGTCCCGTCGGCGGTAGAACCTCGCGACCGCCACACCACCGACTATCAGGATCAACAGCGGCCCGCCCCACAACAGCAGCGTATCCGCCTTGAACGGTGGCCGCAGCAGGACAAAATCGCCATAGCGTGAGCGGATATAGGCGATGACCTGGGCATTCGTATCACCGGCCTTGATGCGTTCGCGCACCAGCATCCGCAAATCGTGCGCGAGGTCGGCATCGGAATCGTCGATCGACTGGTTGCGGCATACCAGGCAGCGCAATTCGCTGCCGACTTCGCGCGCCCGCGCCTCGAAGACGGGATCGGCCAGCATCTCGTCCGGGTGCACCGCATGGGCCGGGATCGCCGCGCAAATCGTCACCGCGAACAGAAGCCATCCGAGATAATACCCGGCCGTTCGCGGCCGGCATCGCTTCGTGATCCCGGCGAAGGCCGGGATCCATGAGACAGCCGCACGAGAACCGGGAGCATGGGTCCCGGCCTTCGCCGGGATCTGAATTGCGTCGCGCCCCAGCCGCGTCATTTTTCGAGCTTGGCGACGAGCGGGAGGATGGTTTGTCCGACATCCG
>DASYZD010000278.1:0-9711 GCA_035946655.1 Allostellaceae bacterium
ATCGGCTGCTGCAATGGTCCCCAGACATAGGTGGCGGCGGCCACCGACATGAAGATGAGCCCCATCGTCAACAGCACCTGGTCGAGTTCGTCGCCGCCATAAAGCCGGCGATATAAGAGGCGCTCGACCGGCAAGCTGACAATGGCGGTGGCGACCGCGGCGGCGGCGAGGGCAGGAACGAACGGCACCCCGAACCGGCCCATCAGGCTCGTCAACACATAGCCGCCAAGCATCGCGAAGACGCCGTGGGCAAGGTTGATGAACCCCATCATCCCCATCGTCACCGACAGCCCGACCGAGATCAGGTAGAGCACCATCGCAAAGGCGGTGCCGTGGAAGAGAATGCTGACGGTGGCGGAAAGTGTGTCGCCCATCGGCCGGTTCTGCCTCCTTCGTCCCCCTCACCCTGCCCTCTCCCCCGCTGGGGGAGAGGGCTGCGCAGGGTTGGCGAGGCGTGGCCGAGCCCTGCCCGGATCATCCCGGGATCTGGTCCGGCGAGGGTGAGGGGGTGCAACAGATCGGTCCAAACCGGCCTCAGCCGCATCGGCACGGAACTCGGCATCATCGACCCGCTTCTATTTCGGCGGGTTCAGTTCCTTCCACGGGTCTTTGACCTGGGGGATCGTCTCGAACTCGACATTGGCGAGCCCGCCACCGACCTTCTCGACCCGGCGCAGATAGATGTTCTGGATGATGTCGCGGGTTTGGGGATCGATCATGATCGGGCCGCGCGGGCTGTCCGGGTTCTTCCAGGTCTTGAAGAAGGCCATCGCCTGGTCGGCGGTGAACTTGCCCTTGGTCGCCTTCAGCATGTCGAAGATCATCGCCATGCCGTCCCAGCCGCCGACCGAAAACATATCGGGGATCGCCTTGTCGGTGTAGGCGGCGTTCCACAGCGCCAGAAACGCCTTGTTCTGCGGCCGGGTCGCGGCAGCCGAATAGTTGCCGGTGCTGACGATGCCGAGCGGGGTGTCGCCCATATTCTGCAGTTCCTCATCGAGCATCACATCCTGCGTGGTGACAAGCTGGATCCCGGCATCTTTGAGGCCGAGATCGGACCACGCCTTCATCACCGCGGTCGCGTATTTGCCGGCCGGCACGAAGATGAAGACCGCCTCGGGCTTGGCATCCTTGATGCGCTGGAGGATCGGAGCAAAGTCGAGCTGCGACAAGGGAATGCGGATGTCGCCGACGATCTTCCCGCCATTATCGGTAAAGCCCTTGGTGAAGGCGCCCTCGGCATCGTGGCCGGGGATGAAGTCGCTGACCGCGACATAGGCCGTCTTGTAGCCCTTCTTAGCCGCCCATTGACCCATCGGGAGAGAGATCTGCCAGAGCGTGAAAGAGTCACGCACGACATAGGGCGAGATCCGCGGGATCGCGACGCCGGCGGCGTTCATGATCACCATCGGCACCTTGGCTTCGGCGGTCAACGGCGCGATCGCCGCGGCATTGGGCGAGGCTAGGATGCCGGCCAGTAATTGCACGTGATCGCGGGTGATCAATTCCTGTGCGAGGCGCTTGGCGACATCGGGGTTGGGGCCGGTGTCGTCGCGCTGTATCAGCTCGACCTTGACCCCGGGCGGCAGCTCCTTTTCGTGGGTCTTGATATAGAGGCGGATCCCCTTGTCGAGCTCGTCGCCGGCCTGCGCGAACGGTCCCGAATAGCTGTTGATCAGCCCGATCTTGATGGTCTGCGCCGCCGCCGGAACCGACAGCAGCGCCAGCCCGGCGAAGGCCGGCGCAAGCGTGGCGAGCATCCGCTTCAACATCGCCCTTCCCCCGTCGCTACCTCTTTGCCGTTTATTCAGCCGCTTCCGCCCGCGGCGCGATCGCCGCTTGGGTGCGCAGCTTCTCGACCACTTCCCAATTGAGATAGCGGGTGAAGCTGTTTTCGTCGAAGAACAGTACCGCGCCGTTGCAAATGAAGAGGTAGGTGGTGTCTTCGAGCGCGGTCGTCGCATCGTGTAGGATGCCGCTGGGCTCGTAGACATAATCGCCGGCGCCGAGGGTGCCGCCTCGCACCTGGAGCTTGCCGGAAATGACATAGGCGTGGGCGCCGGCGAGGTGCTTGTGCGGCGCGGCGACATGGCCCTTTTTCCAGTGAATGAGGAGGGCGAAGGTACCGGTCTCCGGCCCGACCCACAGCACCTTCATCTTTGCCGTCGGCGACTGCTCAATCCACGGCGCTTCCGAGCGCACGAGTGTATCCTGGATGTCCTGGAACACCGGACGGATGTCTTGCGGCAACGGCATGGCGGTTCCTCCTTTTCGCTCGCCTGGATGCGGGTTTTTGTCGAAATCGCGGACCGCGGGCGGGACGCCGGCGCTCCCCTGATTACGGGTAGCGGGAGACGTCGGTGGCCTTCTCGGTGATGAATTCGAGAAGGGCGGGCTTGCCCTCGCGGGTCTGCGCGATGCCGCGCTTGATCGCCGGGATGATCTGGGACGGGTTCGTCACCCGCTCGCCGTAGCCGCCAAGCGCCTTGGCGAAATCGGCGTAATTGCCGCTGATGTCGGTCGAACGGTATTTCTCGGTCGAGACCGGCATCACTTTGAGTTCGATCGCCATCGAGAAATTGTTCGACAGGATCGAGAGGATCGGCAGCCGTTCCCTGACCGCGGTCTCGAAATCCATCCCGGTGAAGCCGATCGCGGCATCACCCCAGAAGTTGATGCAGAGCTTGTCCGGATGCGCGAGCTTGGCGCCCATCGCGAGGCCAAGACCGTAGCCGAGCTGGGTGGTCTTGCCCCAGCCGATATACGAAAGCGGCGTCTCGCTGACCCAGAACGGCGAGATCTGGTCGCGCGGGCTGCCGGCGTCGTGGGTGATGATCGTGTTCTTAAGGTCGACCGTGTGGAGGAGGTCCCAGACAATCCGGTAGGGCGAGATCGGCGCGGCGTCCGAGGTCAGCCGATGCTTCCATTTGCCGAGCCACTCTTCGCGGTGGCCGCGGATCTCACGGGTGACCGAGGCGAGACGATCGCGGGTCTTGCCCTTGAGGCGATCCTTCACCTCCAGGAGGAGGGCGTCGAGCGTGAGGCCCGCATCACCCACCGCGGCGAGGTCTACGGGCACGTCCTTGTTGATGGCGTAGGGATCCAATGTCGCGTGGGCGATCTTCTTGCCCTTCGGCATCGGTGTGCCAAAGCTGGTGCGGGTAAAGCTGCAGCCGATCCCGAAGATGAAGTCGCAGTTCTGCAACGAATGCCACAGATGCTCGCCGATGCCGATGCCGCCCGAGCCCAAGGACAGCGGATGGTTTTCGGGGAACGCGCTCTTGCCCGGCAAGGTCGTCATCACCGGCGCTTCGAGGAGTTCGGCCAAGGCCTGCAATTGCGGCCACGCCTTGCCGTAATGTACGCCCTGCCCCGCTACGATCACCGGCCGCTGCGCCGCAACCAGCGCTTCCGCGATCGCCGAAACGGATTGCGGGTCGGGGCCGCTCCGCAGCCGCGGCGCCTTCCGGTATTCGGCGACGAGCGCGTCGGGGACCTCGTCGCGCAGGATGTCGGTCGGGAACTCGACCAAGACCGGGCCCGGCCGGCCGTTACGGACCGTCGTGAAGGCGCGGCGCAGCGCCTCGACCGTGGCGTCGGCGGTGGTGACCTGTTCGGCCAGCTTGGTGACATGGCGGAAATTGAGCGCTGCGTTGAAGTTCGGATGCACCTGGTTGATGTTGCGCGCGTACCCCGCCGGCAGCACGACGACCGGGCAGGAATCGCCAAACGACTGCGCGACCCCGCCAAAGGCGTTCTCGGTGCCCGGCCCGTGCTGCATCACGAAGACGCCGATCCGGTCGCCCGACGAAAGCTTGCCGACGGCGTCGCACATATGCAGGCCAATGCGCTCCTGGCGCACCATGATCGTGCGGATGTCGGCTTCGGCCGCGCCCTCGATGATCGGGTTGACCGGATAACCGATCAGAAACTCGACCCCCTCGGTCTTGAGCACATGGGCGATCGCGTTGGTGACTTTCATCGGGGCTCCTCGGGCGCGGGTGGTCGGCGGATTGGTGGCGAGCTTACGGCATCGTGGTGGGGGGCGTATAGCCGATCGTGGTGTTCGGTGTGCCGCGACTGCCGGCCCCCACCCCCCGCTTGCGGGGGAGGGTTGGGGTGGGGGCGCCTCAGAGCGGCTTGGTGAAGACGAGCTCGCCCTCGTCGTTGGTCGCGGTTGCGGTCCAGCCGGCGGCGCGGTAATGCCGCTCGGCCCGGGTGCCGGCGGCGACGCGCAGGCGGGCGGTGCGGTGGCCGGTTTCGCGCAGCGCGTCGCACGCCGCCTGCAATAAGGCGCGGCCGATGCCTTTGCCCGCGTGGCCCGGGGCGACCAGCAAGGCCCAGATCGAGCCGTCGCGCGCATCGCCGGCGGAAAACCCGGTGACGAGCCCGTCCGCCTGCTGCCACACCCACAGCGCACCATCTTCGATGAGCCGCGTCGCCTCTGCCGCACTTACCGCGCTCGGGTCCGACAGAGGAGCCTCGTGGACGCTGTCGCGGATCGCGAAGATGCGGGGCAAGTCGGACGGGGTCGCGAGGCGGATCATCCCTGGAGTTTCAATTCGCGCAGTTGCTTTACGTCGGCGCGGCCGGCCGAGAGGATGTAGCCGACATCGGAGCCGCCGGTGAGATACCGCATGCCGATCGAAATGAGCCAGCTCTGGAACTCGAAATCCTGGCGCACGCCGCCGACCCCCATCGCCTTGCCGTGGGCGCGGGCCGCCTTGGCGACGCGCTCGAACGCCGCCCGCATCCGCTCGTGCTGGTACTGCCCGGGGATGCCCATCTCGGTCGAGAGGTCGCTGGCGCCGATATGGAGGACGTGGATGCCGGGGACGGCGGCGATCGCGTCGGCGTTCTCGACCGCCTCGGGGGTCTCGATCATCGCCATCAGCAGGGTCTCGCGGTTGATGATCTGACACACTTCGGCTTGGGGAATCGCGGCATAACCAAGCTGCGGCCCGCTGCCGAAGGCCGAGCGGTGGCCCAACGGCGCATAGAGGCACGCATCGACAATGGCCTTCGCTTCGGCGGCGTTCTGGATATGCGGCACCATGACCCCCTGGGCGCCGCTATCGAGGATGCGCGTCGCATCGTGCGGGTCGTGCGAGGTCACCCGAGCGATCGGCGTCAACCCCATGCCGAGCGCGGCGACGCACACCCCGGCGGCGGTTTCGAGCGAAGTCGGGTTGTGTTCGAGGTCGATATAGACCGCGTCGAACCCGCACGCCGCCGCGATCATCGCGATATTCGGGGTGCGCAGCTGGTTGACCCCCATGCACAGCACCAACTCATTGGCCGCAAGCTTCTTCTTCGCCAGATTTTCGCCGATCGGCGTGGACATGGCCGGATCCTCCTACCGGGTGGGTGGGTTGTCGGTTGGGTGGGTGCAGCATCCCGCGCTTCGCCCGATGTTGCAATCGGGCCGCCATAGCGCCTCACGGTGCAGCGGGCACCGCGACATAGATACCCAGAAAGACCAGCGCCGTCCCCGCCCCCATCAGCGCGTAGGCGGCGGGAGCGCCAAGCTGTCCCTGGCGGTTGAGGGCGAGGCCGATCCCCATCGCGGCGAAGCCCGCCAGGGTCAGGATATTCATTCCGTAAAAAATTTCCTTGGTCAGCATTCCTACCCCCGCGAACCCGCGCCGGCCCGTCGCCTATCGTTCGCCCACAACGCCCCTATATTATGATGAAGTGCCCTCGATGGAGATCAGACCGTGAGCGATAGCCCGAGCGAGCCCGCCATCGACCTCGGTTATATCGGGCAGGCGTTGCAGCGATTGACCAGCGAGGTTGCGAGCCTGCGCGACGACATGCATGTGTTGACCGCGTTCGTCCAGCGTCTCGACAATTCGCACGGCCGCATGCTGGAGGAGCTAAGGGGAATGCATCGGCAATACTCGCGCCCGAGCGATCGTGTGCGCCAACTCGAAGAACAACGCTGACGAACGCAATGGCAGATAAATTCCCCGAGCCGCTCTCCGGCATGGTGATGCCGCGCTTTGGCGAGGTCGCCACCTTTATGCGGCTGCCGATCGAGCGCGACCCTGCGAAGCTCGACATCGCGATCATCGGGGTGCCGTGGGATGGCGGCACCACCAACCGGCCGGGGGCGCGGCACGGGCCGCGCGAGATCCGCAACATGTCGACGCTGATGCGCCGGGTGCATCATGTCAGCCTCGTTGCGCCCTATGAATTGTGCCGGGTCGGCGACCATGGCGACGCGCCCGTCAACCCGATCGACCTGGCCGACGCGATGAAGCGGATCGAGGCGTTCTATTCTCGGCTTCATAAGGCCGGCGCGGCGCCCTTATCGGCCGGCGGCGACCATCTCGTCACCCTGCCGATCCTGCGCGCGATCGCCCGCAAGGAGCCGGTGGGGGTCGTCCATTTCGACGCCCATTCCGACACCAGCGACAGCTATTTCGGGGGCGAGAAATACACCCACGGCACGCCGTTTCGCCGCGCCATCGAGGAAGGCCTGATCGACCCGCACCGGATGATCCAGATCGGCGTGCGCGGCTCGATCTACGATCCGGGCGAGAAGGACTGGGCGATCGGCGCCGGCATCCGCATCATCCATATCGAGGAGTTCTTTCGGCTCGGGCCCGAGGCGGTCGTTGCCGAGGCGCGCCGCATCCTCGGCCGTGGTCCGGCGTATGTCACCTTCGATGTCGACGGGTTGGATCCGGTCTACGCGCCGGGCACCGGCACCCCCGAAGTGGGCGGCTTCTCGACCGCCGAGGCGCAACGGATGATCCGCGGTCTCGAAGGTCTCGACCTCATCGGCGGCGATGTCGTCGAGGTCGCCCCGCCCTTCGATCCCAGCGGCAATACCGCGCTGGTCGGCGCCACGATGATGTTCGAGATCCTCTGTGTGCTGGCCCCAGCCGTGCACCGCCGCAAGAACCGGATGCGGCCGCTGTAGCGAGGGGGCTAGAGCCCGTCGAGCACGGCGTCGAAGCGGGCGAAGAACGCAGTTTCGGTATAGGGCGCCGCCGTCTGTCGCGCGGCGGCGCCGAGCCGGGTGCGCAGATCGGCGTTGACGGCGAGCATCGCGATCGACTGGGCGAGCATGCCGACGGCGCCGACCGGGTAGAGGAGGCAATTGCGACCGTGGCGCCATAGGCCCTCGTAGACCGACAGATCCGACAGCACCATCGGCCGCTCCAGCATCGCCGCTTCAAGGATCGTCATCGGCAGCACCTCCGAACCCGACGGCAGGCAGAAGACATCGGCGGAACCGATCAGCCGAAGAGCGGCGGCGTTGTCGATCTCCCCGACCAGCTCGAAGGTTTGCGGGTTCGCCTCGATGATCCGCAGGCAATCATCCGGCAGGCTGTAGAGCTTGCCCGCGATGATGCAGCGTGCCGCGGGATGCGCGTAGAGCATCATCGCCCGGATCAGATCCTCGTGCCGTTTGCGCGGATAGATGGCGCCAACCGACACCACGCGGAATTCGCTGCCGGCGACGCTGCGCTGAGCGGACGGCGCGATCGGCGGAATGCCGCCGGGAATGATGACAAAGCGGCTCTGCTCGTAGGTATAGATCAGCGAGCGATAGATCGTGTCGCGCAGATGATCGATCGGGAAGATCACCACGCTGGCCCGGGCAAAGGCCTCGCACTGGGCTGGATTGTACAGCAGATGCTCGAGCCCGATCGACCCCTCGTGAATCCACCAGATCGTCTTCATCACGCCGGCGCAGGTCAGGAGCTGGGGCGCGGTCATCACGGTGTTGCAGATGGCGAGGTCAAATGAGGCGGTAAACGGCGGGTCGAGCACGGTGAACCCGCGCTCCTGATACATCGCCCTGATTGGCCCGGGTGCCGGAAGGGCCGCCGATGCGGTCACCCGGTGCCCGGACCGCCGCAGATGTTCGGCCAGGCGCAGGAGGAGGAGCGTCGAGCCGGTCAACGTGTATTCGTAATTCAAGAGCAGGATGTTCATCGCCTTGTGCCTCGACCGCGGATCGCGCCGCGGCCTCAGCCGCCGAGCGCGCGCGCGAGCGCCCAGGCCTGTTCGGCGAACGGGCGCGCCAGGCGTCCGACCTCGCGGGCCTCGTGACTTGCCGCGGTGCCCTCGATCGCGCGCTTGGCGATGCCCTGCACGATCGCGGCGATGCGGAAGAGGCTGTAGACCATGTAGAACTCCCAGGAGGCGACCCGTTCGCGCCCGGTGCGCCGGCAATAGGCCGCCACATAGGCCGCCTCGTCGGGGATCCCGGACGCCGCAAAATCGATCCCCGCGAGCCCCCGAAACAGCTCGGGCGTCACCCGCCAGGTCATCGCGTGATAAGCGAAATCGGCGAGCGGATCGCCAATCGTCGACAATTCCCAATCGAGGATGCCGATGACGCGCGGTTCGGTCTTGTGGAAGACCAGATTGTCCATCCGATAGTCGCCGTGGACGATTCGGGGAGCGCTCTCGGCCGGGAGACGCTGCGGCAGCCAGTCGATGAGGGCGTCCATCGCCGCGATTTTCTCGGTCTCCGAGGCACGGTATTGGCGGCTCCAGCGCGCGATCTGGCGGCCCATGTAATTGCCCGGGCGCCCGAAATCACCGAGCCCGACCGCTTCGTAGTCGACGCTGTGGAGGGCGGCGATGACCGCGTTCATCGAATCGAACATCGCCGCGCGCTCGGCCGGCCTCACCTCGGGCAGGCTTTGCTCCCAGAAGATGCGGCCGTCGAGAAATTCCATTACATAAAAGGCGCTGCCGATGACGCTGTCGTCCTCGCACAGGGCATAAACGCGCGGCACCGGGACCGGGGTCGCGGCGAGGGCGCGCATGACGCGGAACTCGCGGTCGACCGCATGCGCGCTCGGCAACAGCACGCCGGGCGGCTTTCGGCGCAGTACATAGAGGCCGGAGGCGGCCTCGAGCTTGTAGGTCGGGTTCGACTGCCCGCCGGTGAACCGGTGGGCGGCAAGCGGTCCGCGAAACCCTTCGACATGATCGCGCAGCCACGCTTCGAGCCGGTCGAGGGATAGGTCGTCGTGCGTCGCTGTCATAACGAGGAGCCCAAAGGGCGAGGAAGCAATCCCGAAGGAATTGAGGCATTATCGGAGTGAGATTGCTTCGGTTCGCTGGCAATGACAATGACGATTGCCCGGAAGGTGCCACGCTCTCTGGCCGCCCTATTCGGCATGGCGGCGCTGTTCGCGGCGATCGCGAACGCCGCGCAAGACACCCCGCCCGCTGTCAACCCGCCCGTTGCCGACCCACCGGCCGGCGACTTGTTGATCGCCTCGGCGGAGCTCCAGGATCCGCGCTTCGCCCACGCGGTGGTCCTGTTGCTGCGGCACGACAATAACGGCGCCTTCGGCATCGTCATCAACCATCCGCTGGGCGAACGACCGCTCGCGGCCGTGCTGTCGGATGCCGACCGCGGGGACGGCAAGGATCGGGAGAACGGCAAGGACAGCGACGTCGCCGGCACGATCCGGGTGTTTCTCGGCGGACCGGTGCAGACGGAATTGGGCTTTGTCGTCCACAGCGCCGAATACCGCCGCCCGGAAACCCTAATCGTCAGCAGCGACCTCGCGATGACCGCGAACCCGGAGGTGCTGCGCGACATCGCCGAGCACCGGGGTCCGGCGAAATACCTCTTGGCGCTCGGCTATGCCGGGTGGGGCGCCGGCCAGCTCGAAGGCGAGATCGCGCGCGGCGGCTGGTTCACCACGCCGGCCGAGCCCGACCTCGTCTTCG
>DASYZD010000279.1:0-2022 GCA_035946655.1 Allostellaceae bacterium
CGGATACCAGAAACTGAGCGTGACCGGCGCGGCCCTGCCCGGCCCCGTCCAAACCGCGACCGCCGCGATCGCAACCGCGGCAAGCATTCGACGCATGTTCATCGGTTTCCTCCCCTTCAGCGCTTCAACCCGGCATGGAGATGGCTGCGGACGAAATAGCGCTGCGTAAAAAAGAACACGATCAGCACCGGGCCGGCAACAAACAAGGTGGCGGCCATCAACAGGTTCCAGTCGGTCGTCACCTCCTGGGTGACGAACATCGCGAGGCCGATCGGCAGGGTGCGGATCTCGTCGCGGTTGGTGACGATCAGCGGCCAGAAATAGTCGTTCCAATGCGCGACGAGGGCGACCAGCGCGAAGGCGAGCACGGTCGGCCGCGACAACGGCAACAGGAAATGCCAGAGAAAGGCGAGGCCGGTGCAGCGGTCGAGCCGGGCGGCGTCCTCGATCGCGTCGGGGACGGCGAGAAAGGCCTGGCGCAACAGAAACGTGCCGAAGGCGCTCGCCGCGAACGGCGCGATCAGAGCCCAATAGCTGTCGAGCCAGCCGAAATGCTGCAAAGTGATGAAATTGGCGAGGAAGGTCACCTGGATCGGGATGATCAGGGCGCCGATCACCGCGAGCAGGATGAAGCCGCGCCCGGCAAAGCGCCGCCGCGCCAGCGCGAAGGCGGCAAGGCTCGAGGTCGTCAGCTGCAACAAGAGGATCGCCGCGGTGACGCAGATGCTGTTGAAAAAGTAGCGGCCGAAGGCAGCGCCCTGCCAGGCTGCGGCGAAATTGCCCCAGGCGAGCCGCCCGGGCAGCCAGCGCGGCGTCGCGGTGAAGATCTCGTCGCCCGGCTTCAAGGCGCTGACGACGAGCCAGTACATCGGCATCGCGACGATCGCCGCCGCGGCGAGCACGCCGGCATAGAGCGCGGCGCGGCGCAGGATGCGCCTCATCGGCTGTACCAGAGGCTGATCAGCGCCGAGAGCGCGTAGACGAGCACGAACATCACCACGGCGATCGCCGCGGCGAAGCCCAGGCGGAAATACTGGAAGCCGTTCTGATAGACGTAGAAGACGAGCAGGTTCGTGGCGTTGCTCGGGCCCCCCTGGGTCATGATGTTGACGAAGTCGAACGCCTGGAAGGACAGGATCAGGGCGATCACGACGGCGAACCAGGTGGTCGGGCGCAACAGCGGCCAGGTGATCGACCAAAAGCGGTCCCACGGCCGTGCGCCGTCAAGCCGCGCCGCCTCCAATACCGATTGCGGCAGGGATTGCAATGCCGCCAGGTAGACCAGCATGAAATAGCCGAAGGTCTTCCATACCCCGACCGCGATCACCGTCCACAGCGCCCAACTGGAATCGGTCAGCCAATCAATGGAGGGGCGGCCGAGCAGCCCCAGCGCATAATTCACAAGCCCGTAATCGGCATTGAAAATCCACATTGCGATGGTCGCGGCAGCGACGGTCGGCAACACCACCGGCGTATAAAAAAGCGTGCGCAGCAGGTGCGCCCCCTTCAGCCGCTGATTGAGCGCCACGGCGAGCGCCAGGCCGAGGGCGACGCTGAGCGGCACCGCGAGCCCGGTATAGATCGCGGTATTGCCGAGCACCCGCCAAAAGAGCGGGCTCGCGAAGAGGTCGCGATAGTTGGCGGTCCCGACCCATATCGGCACCGGCGTGGCGGCGTCGAGCCGGTGCAGCGACAAATTGATCAGAAAGGCGAGCGGATAATAGTTCCACAGCGCGAGCGCCGCGAGCGCCGGCAGCAGGTAGAAATAGGGCGCGAGCCTCACCCGGGCTCGCGATGCGCCGAGAGCGCCCTTCATCGGTCTTCCCCCCGTTGGCGGCAGAATGGCAGCCCGCGGCGGCGGAATCAATCGGGCGCGGTTTCCACTTCGGCGCGCTGCGCCGGGATGTCCGGCGGCGCGCGCCGGCCGGTCAGGTAAGGCGCAACGACGCCGATAATGCCGCGGAGGAAGGCGAGCACGCAGGCGACGAAGATGACGCCCTCGATGATCGTCACCCAGGAGCC
>DASYZD010000280.1:0-9124 GCA_035946655.1 Allostellaceae bacterium
TGTGGTAGGGCGAGATCCGCCGCAGGAACTCGGCCTCCGCGGGCTTATCGGGGTCGCCGTATTCGGCGATCCACGACGCGCCGGCGAGCAGTTTGTGATAGCGCAGCATGTCGAGGAGCGGCACCTGGATGACGATCGCGCGGAACAATTCCGGCCGCTGCACCAGCATCGCACCCATCAGGAGCCCGCCGTTCGAGCCGCCCATGATGCCGAGCCGGCGGGGTGAGGTTACGCCGCGCCGGATCAGATCCTCGGCGACCGCGAGAAAATCGTCAAAGGCGCGCTGGCGCTCCGCTTTGAGGGCGGCCTTGTGCCAATCGGGACCGAATTCGCCGCCACCGCGGATATTGGCGAGGACATAGACCCCGCCCTTCTCGCACCACAGCTTGCCGATGACCCCGGCATAGGATGGGGTCATCGACACCTGGAACCCGCCATAGCCGTAGAGCAGCGTCGGCGCCGCGCCGTCAAAGCCGAGCGCCTTCGGGCGGACCACGAAATAGGGCACCGCCGTGCCGTCGGCCGAGATCGCCTCGAACTGCTCGACGATGCTGTTTCTTGCATCGAAGCGTGGCGGCAGCGACTTGAGGATGGTCGGCGCGGCCGAACCCGGTTCCGCCAGCCAGAGCGCGTTGGGGCTGAGAAACCCGGCAACGTCGATAAACGCGCGGTCCTCGCGCTCGCTCGTATCGACGATATGGAGCGCGGCGTGCTCGGGGAGCGCCAGGGGGCCGGCGATCCAACGCCCAGCCTCGAAGCGGAACCCCACAGCGCTGCCCTCGACATTGCGATAGATCGTCACCAGCAGAAGATTGCGGGTCGTGGCGACATCTTCGATTGCCTCGCGCGGCCCCGGCGCGTGGATCAGGAGCGGCGTCGCGGCAGCGGGATCGGCGAGGCAGGCCGCGAGGTCGAGCGAAACAAGCGCGCCTGTGGGGTAATCCGCCCCCCAATCCTCTTCGAGCGTGAACACCAACTGCCCGGCAACAAAGCCGCGAAAGCTCGAACGCGCCGGCAGTGGCAGGCGGAGCGGAGCGCCGCCGGTCAGCAGGTAGCGCTCGCTCTCGAAGAAGCTGACCTGGCGGTTGACGAGGATACCCTTCACCCGCCCCTCGGGGTCGCGCAGCACGCTGGCGCCGACGCTGACGTCCTCGGCGGTGCCGGTGAACAGCTCTTCGGCCTTGTTGAGCGGCGCGCCGCGGCGCAGCCGCTTAAGCACGAACGGATAGCCGGAGGCGGTCATCGTCGCCGGCCCCCAGTCGCGCGCGACGATCAGCGTGTCGCCGTCGAGCCAAGTGGCGCTCTGCTTACCCTCGGGGAGGAAGAACCCGTTCTCGACAAAGCGCATCGCCTCGAGGTCGAATTCGCGCCGCTCGCTGGCGTCCTTGCCGCCATCGGAGAGGCTGACCAGAGCCTGGCGATAATCCGGCCGCAGAATGCTCGCGCCGTGGAACACCCAGTTGCGGCCTTCGGCGGCGGCCAGCGCATCGACATCGAGGAGCGGCTGCCAATCCGGCGCATCGGTCGCGAACGAGGCGAGGTTCGTCACCCGCCACAGCCCCCGGACATGCACATCGTCCTGCCAGAAATTGGCGAGCCGGTCTCCGAGAAAGCTCGGATAGGGGATGCGGTCGGGCGCGGTGACAACGGCCAGCGCCTCGCGATGCATCGCCGCATAGCGCGGATCTGCTTCGAGCGCGGCGAGGCTGCTCGTGTTCTCGGCGCGCACCCAGGTCAGCGCCCGCGCGCCCTCAACCTCCTCCAGCCACAAAAACGGATCCTCTTCGGTCATTCGGCCATGCCCCTCACTCCGGCCCTCTCCCCGCCCGCGGGAAGAGGAAGGAAAGCGGCAGGCCGCGCGGCGCGTTCCCGCGCCCCGCTGGCGGGGAGAGGGACAGGGTGAGGGGCATTCTCACGCCTCGACCAGCACGTTGACGGCACGCGCCGCGGCGGCGAACTCGCGCCAGGTCTCCTCGTCGATCGGCACCCCCTCGGCGATCCGCTGTTCACGCATCAGCCGTTCGGGGTCACCGGGGATCAGCACCGGTTCGTCGGCGCGGCGCGGGGGCGACGCGGTGACGTAATCGGTCATCGCCCTGATCTCGTCGGTGAGCCAGCCGGGCTCGGCGAGCCGCGCCGGGTCGATGACGATGAGCAGCATGCCGTTGGTGACGCTCGCGTCCTCTTGCCGTTCGGGGCGCATCGTGCCGCTGCCGGTAACCGCGCCCGCCAGGATCTCGCAGATAAAGGCGAGGGCATAGCCCTTGTGCTCGGCGAAGGTGAGGAGCGCGCCGCGCGGCCGGCGGTACATGACGTTGGGGTCGGTCGTGGGCGCGCCGTCGGCATCGAGCAGCGTGCCCGGCGCGATCTGTTCGCCCTTGTTGCGGGCGACCCGCACCTTGCCCATTGCGATGCGGCTGGTTGCCATGTCGGCGATGATCGGCCGGTCGGGCGTGGGGCCGGGGATCGCGACCGTCACCGGGTTGGTGCCGAAGCGCGCATCGCTGCCGCGCCACGGTGCCACCGCCGGGCGCTGATCGGTGATGTTAACGAACGAGATCGACACGAGCCCGGCCGCGGCGCACATCTCGCCATAGGTGCCGACCCGGCCGATATGATGGGCGTTGCGCAGCGCGACGACCGCGACCCCGGTTTCCTTTGCCCGCGCGATGCCGAGCAGCGTCGCCTCGCGAGCGACGATCTGGCCCCAGCCGCGGGCGCCGTCATAGACGATCATCGAGCCCGCATCGCTGACCACATGCCCCTTCTCGTTGACCGCCGCCTTGCCATTGCCGAGGTTGCGCAGGTAGTTGGCGACAAGCCCGATGCCGTGGCTGTCATGCCCGCGCAGATTGGCTTCGACGAGGTGCCCGGCGACGATCGCGGCCTCTTCGTCAGCGCTGCCGGCGGCGGCGAAAACCCGGTGCACGATAGCGGTTAGTCGGGTGGCTTCGATCAGCGGCATCAGGCCTCTCCCCTCTCCTCTTGGCGCGCGGCGATGCGCTGCGGGTGCGCCGGGTAGACGCCGAGGATCTTGACCTCGGTCGAAAAGAAGGCGAGTTCCTCGAGCGCCAGTTTGAGCGGGCGGTCCTCGGGGTGGGCCTCGACATCGGCATAGAACTGCGTCGCCGCGAACCGGCCGCCGACCATGTAGCTTTCGAGCTTGGTCATGTTGACGCTGTTGGTGGCAAACCCGCCGAGCGCCTTGTAGAGCGCCGCCGGCACATTGCGCACATTGAAGACAAAGGTCGTCACCGCCGGGCCGCCGCGCGGCGCCTGCTTCGCCTCGCGCGACATGACGAGAAAGCGGGTTGTGTTGTGCTCGGCGTCCTCGATGTTTTCGGCGAGGGAGACGAGGCCGTAAATCTCGCCGGCAAGTTCCGAGGCGATCGCGGCGATCGTCGGGTCGCCGAGCTCCTTGATTTCAGCGGCGCTCCCCGCGGTATCGGCGCGCACCACCGGCTGGAGCCCATGGGCGCGGATAAAGTTGCGGCACTGCGAGAGCGCGTGGACATGGCTCCTGACCGTACGAATCGCGTCGAGCTTCGCCCCGGGCAGGGCCAGGAGATGATGGCTCACCCGTTCGAAATGCTCGGCGATGATGAAGAGGCCCGAACCGGGCATCAGATGGTGGATGTCGGCGACCCTTCCGGCGACCGAGTTCTCGATCGGCATCATGGCGAGCGCAGCCCTTTCCTCGCGCACCGCGGCAAAGGCGTCCTCAAAAGCGGCGCACGGCAGCGTCGTCAGCGCCGGATAGACATGCCGGCAAGCGAGATCGGAATACGCCCCGGGCGCCCCCTGGAAGGCGATGGTGCGCTCTGGGTTCGGTATGTCCGCCATTTCTTACACCACCGAGGTTCTACTCTGTCGTTCCACGATAACATTGTCATCTCGGCGCTTTCGCCGGGATGATAATAGAATTGAGCGGCGTCTAGGAACCGCTCCTCTGGCCGCCTGGGCTCTCCATCAGCGCCCTGGCCCGCTCGAGGTCTTCCGGGGTGTCGACCTGGACCCCGAGCCATTCCGGGTCGATGAGGCTGACCGCGATGCGCATCCCGGCTTCGAGGGCGCGCAACTGTTCGAGGCGCTCGCGCTGTTCGAGGACGCCGCGCGGCAGGGTAACGAAGCGGTCGAGAGCGGCGCGGCGATAGGCATAGAGCCCGATATGCTCGTAATGAGGCCCCTCGCCCCACGGCACCGCCGCCTTCGAAAAATAGAGCGCGCGGGCGGGGCGACCGGCATCGGCAAACCCGGCGACCACCTTGTTGACGCTGGTCGCAGCAAGCGCCGCGGGGTCGGTGATGAGCGCGGCCAGGGTCGCGATATCGGCATCGCTCTCGGAGAGGGCGGCAAGTGCGACGCGGATCGCCTTTGGCTCGAGCATCGGCATGTCGCCTTGCACGTTGATGACCGCGTCATGCGTGCGCTCCGGGTCGAGGAGGGTTACCGCCGCCTGAATCCGGTCCGAGCCTGTCGGCAATGCCGGATTGGTCAGCACCGCGCGCCCGCCCTCGCGCTCGATCGCGTCGGCGATGCCCCGGTCGCCGCAGGCGACGACGACCGGGCCGACCCCCGCGGCGACGGCGCGGCGCCAGACATGGACGATCATCGGCACCCCGGCAATAAGCGCGAGCGGCTTGTTCGGCAGCCGGCTCGCCGCGAGGCGGGCGGGGATCATCACGATCGGGTTGGCGATCGGGTCACCGGTGGGCGGGTAATCGGCGGGCGGGCGGGCGGCGGGCACGACGGCCAAGCGTCCCTCAAACCAGAAACAGGCAGCGACAAGATGCCCGGTTCGTTTGCCCGCCGAAAGCGTGATAATTCGGTTGAGTTGGCGCGCGGAATCCGATTTCCTGCCGCGCGCGCCGCCGTCGGCCGATGCCGCACCCGCCGCCCGCGAGCGGCCAGAAGAAAAGGACGATGATGTCGTCGTTCGAGTGGAACAAGATCATCGCATCGGTGCTGACGGCGATGATCGTCGCAATGGTCTCGGGCATCCTGGCGAGCAAGCTGGTCCACCCCACCCATCTGGAGCATCTGGCCTACCTGCCGCCCGGCGCCGAGGCGGGAGCAAAGGCGGCGGCGGCGCCAGAGGCGGCGCCTGCCGGCCCCGAGCCGATCGGGCCACTCATGGCAAAGGCCGATCCCAAGCACGGCGAGCAGATCGCCAAGGTCTGCCTGCAATGCCACACCTTCGCCAAGGGGGAACCCAACAAGATCGGCCCCAATCTCTGGGACATCATGGAAGAGAACATCGCCAGCGTCCCCGGCTACCAGTTTTCAAACGCGCTTGCCGCCGACAAGGACAAGAAGTGGGACCCGGACGAACTGAACATATGGCTCTATAAGCCGCAAGAATTCGCCCACGGCACCAAGATGACGTTTCCGGGCCTACCCAAGGCGCAGGACCGTGCCGACGTGATCGCCTACCTCGAAAGCCTCAAATAGGAGGAATGTGGTCGAGATCGAGCGCTTTCTGGCCCTCGCGATCGACCTCGCCGATGCGGCGGGGGCGGCGATCCGCCCCTATTTTCGCCAACCGCTCAGGGTCGACGACAAGCCCGACCTGTCGCCGGTCACGATTGCCGACCGCGCCGCCGAAGCGGCGATGCGCCGTCTGATCGAGGCTCGCTTCCCGGCCCACGGCATCATCGGCGAAGAATTCGGCCGCGAGCGCGAGGCGGCCGAATTCATCTGGGTGCTCGACCCGATCGACGGCACCAAATCCTTCATCAGCGGGGTGCCGCTGTTCGGCACGCTGATCGCGCTCGCCCATGAGGGGCGCCCGCTCCTCGGCATCATCGATCAGCCGATCTCGTGCGAGCGCTGGATCGGCGCCGCGGGCCGGGCTACCACCTTCAACGGCAACCCGGTCCGCACCCGGCCTTGCGCCGCACTCGCTGCCGCGACGGTCTTCTCCACCAGTCCCGACATGTTCAAGGGCGCCGATGTTGCGGCGCATGCGAAAATCGCCGCCGCCGCCAAGCTCGTGCGCTACGGCGCCGATTGCTACGCCTATGGCCTCGTGGCGCACGGCTTCATTGACCTCGTCGTCGAAGCGAGCCTCAAGCCCTATGATTTCAGCGCGATGGCGCCGATCGTCGAAGGCGCCGGCGGGATCGCCACCGATTGGCGGGGCGCACCCTTGACGCTCGCCTCGGACGGCCGCGTCCTCGTCGCCGGCGATGCCCGCGCGCACCAACAGGCGCTGGCGTTGTTAGCCGCGTGAAACCCGCGTGACGGGAGGCATCATGCGCAGGCTACCGGGTGCCGTCTTGGGCCTCTTAATCTGGTTCGGCGCGCTGGCGGCCCTGGCGGCAGCGGGGAGCAACGGCCTCTCACTCTTTGGCGAATTGAAATACGGACCCGATTTCAAGCATTTCGAGTATGCCGATCCGAACGCGCCCAAGGGCGGCACGATGAAGTTTTCGGCGATCGGCACCTATGACACGCTGAACCCCTTTGTCATCAAGGGCGTGCCGGCCGCCGGGATCGACCAGATCTTCGACACCTTGATGGTGGCCTCCCAAGACGAGCCCGCCAGCGAATACGGCCTCGTCGCCGACCGCGTCGAACTCGCCCCGGACAAGCTCTCGGTACTCTATACCCTGCGCAAGGAGGCGCGCTTTCACGACGGCACGCCGATGACGCCGGACGATGTGGAGTGGACCTTCAACACGCTGCGCGAGAAGGGCCACCCGATGTACCGCTCCTATTACGGCGATGTGACCGACATCGCCCGGGAAGGCGAGCGCGGCATCCGCTTTCGCTTCAAATCTGCCGAGAACCGCGAATTGCCGCAGATCCTCGGCGAGATGCCGGTCTTGTCGAAGGCCTATTGGGCCGGCCGCGATTTCACCAAGACCACGCTCGACCCGCCGCTCGGCAGCGGACCCTACAAGATCGATGCGCTCGATCCCGGACGCTCGATCACCTACAAGCGCTTCGCGGATTACTGGGGCGCCGATCTGCCGGTCAACAAGGGCCGGTTCAATGTCGATACGATCCGCTACGATTATTATCGGGACGGCACGATCGCGCTAGAAGCCTTCAAGGCCGGGCAATACGATATCCGCCTCGAAAATGCGGCGAAGAACTGGGCGACCGGCTATGACAGCCCGGCTTTGCGCGCCGGATTGATCAAGAAGGAGATGATCCCGAACCAACTGCCGAGCGGCATGCAGGGGTTCGGCTATAATCTGCGCCGGTCCTTGTTCCAGGACCCGCGGGTGCGCGAGGCGCTGGCCTACGCCTTCGACTTCGAATGGTCGAACAAGAACCTGTTTTATGGCGCCTATACGAGGACGCGCAGCTATTTCGACAATTCCGAATTGGCCGCGATCGGACTGCCGCAGGGCGAGGAACTGAAGATCCTCGAGAAATTCCGCGGCAAGATCCCTGACGACGTATTCACCAAGGAATACGACCCGCCCAAATACGACGGCTCAGGCAACATCCGCGAGGGCCTGCGCGAGGCTCTCAAGCTGTTGAAGGAGGCCGGGTGGGGCTTCAAGAACGAAAAGCTGGTAAACGACAAGACTGGCCAGCCCTTCGAGTTCGAGATATTGCTGGTGCAACCTGAGTTTGAGCGAATTGTGTTGCCCTTTGTCGACAATTTGCGGCGGATGGGGATCACCGCGCGGGTGCGCACCATCGACACCTCGCAATACGAAAAGCGGATGGAAACCTTCGATTACGACATGGCGGTCGTGTCTTTCGGCGCGTCGCTCTCTCCCGGCAACGAGCAACGCGAGTATTGGGGATCCAAGGCGGCTGATGAGGAAGGCAGCCGCAACGTGCTGGGTATCAAGAGCCCGGTCATCGACGAGCTCATCGAGGAGTTGATCAAGTCTCCCGACCGAGCGAGCCTGGTTGCCCATACCCGTGCGCTCGACCGGGTCTTGCAATACGGCTATTACGTCATCCCCAATTATCACCTCTCGGCATTTCGGGTGGCCTACTGGGAGAAGTTCCGGCGCCCGAAGGTCTCGCCGAAATACGGGATCGGCCTCGACACCTGGTGGGTCGACCCCACCGCCGAACAATCGATCGAGGCGAAGAAGGGCGAGGTCGTGAAGTGAGGTTGAGGGAGCGAGACCGGCCCCATCCACCCGATTGCCCCCACCCTCCTCCGCTTGAGGGGGAGGGGATTCCTCTGCGCGACGAATAGAGGGCTGCGATGATCGCGTATGCGGTCCGGCGCATCATGCTGATGGTACCGACGCTCTTCGCGATCATGGTGGTCAACTTCTTCATCGTTCAGGCCGCGCCCGGCGGGCCGGTCGAGCAGATGATCGCCAAGCTCAAGGGCAACACGATCAGCGCAACCGAGCGGGTCAGCGGCGGCGCTGGCGAACTGAAGTCCCAATCGGCCAGCGGGGAGACCCGTTATCGCGGCGCGCGCGGGCTCGACCCCGCCTTCATCAGGGAACTGGAAAAACAGTACGGCTTCGACAAGCCGCCGATCGAGCGGTTTTGGTTGATGATGAAGCACTATGCTACGTTCGATCTCGGAACCAGCTTTTTCCGTGATCGCCGTGTCGTCGATCTGATCCGCGACAAATTGCCGGTATCGATTTCGATCGGGCTGTGGACGACGCTGCTGACCTACCTGGTCTCGATCCCGCTCGGCATCAGGAAGGCGGTGCGCGACGGCAGCCGGTTCGATCTGTGGACCAGCGCGGTCATTATCGTCGGCTATGCGGTGCCGAGCTTTATGTTCGCCGTCCTCTTGATCGTGCTGTTCGCCGGCGGCAGCTATTGGTCGATCTTCCCGCTGCGCGGCCTCACCAGTGACAACTGGGTCGATCTCGACTGGCCGATGCGCATCCTCGACTATTTCTGGCATATCGCGCTGCCGGTCATGGCGCTCGTCATCGGCGGGTTCGCGACGCTGACGATGCTGACCAAGAACTGCTTCCTCGATGAAGTGAACAAACAGTACGTGCTGACCGCGCGCGCCAAGGGCCTGACCGAACATCGCATCCTCTACGGCCATGTCTTCCGCAACGCGATGCTCCTGGTGGTCGCCGGATTTCCCGCCGCGTTCATCGGCATCCTGTTTACCGGCTCGTTGTTGATCGAGGTGATCTTCTCATTGGACGGGCTGGGGCTATTGGGG
>DASYZD010000281.1:0-7416 GCA_035946655.1 Allostellaceae bacterium
TCGCGATGGTCAATCGCGTAATCGCGCCAGATCCCGCGGGCGACGTTGCGGCTGTAGAGCCCCAGGAGTTGGTTCAGTTCGGAGCGCGTGAAATAGAGGGGGTGGCGCTGGCGGTGATAATCCCGCAGAGGCAGCACCGTCGCATTGTTAAGCGTCATCGCCGACCGTCTTTTGTCATCCTTTCGTCATTTTGCCGATTTCCGTCGCAGCGTCCAGCCGTCTCGCGGCGGCGCGGCGGCCCAGGGGCGAGGCGACGGTGCGACCGGTTGCCCCACCTTGTTGCCTTCGGTTTCCGGCGGCGCGGTTTGCCTCGCTGCGGCCGAGCGGATATGGTGCCCTCTCTTGACCTGGCGGCTTTGGGGCGTGCGTGAGCGATATTTTCCGCGAAATCGAGGACGAGCTGCGTCGCGACAACCTGTTGAAGCTATGGAAGCTTTACGGGAAATACGTGATCGCCGTCGCGGTGCTCGCGATCCTCGTCGCCGGGGGGATCGTCGCCTGGCGCGACCACCAGGCGTCCGAGCGCCAAGCCCAGGGTCAGCGCTATTCGAGTGCGCTGGCGCTGGCCCGCGCCGGCAAGGACGGCGAGGCGGCGAAGGTTTTTGCCCAATTGGCCGAGGAGGGCGGCGGCTACAGTGTGCTGGCCGCCTTCGAGGAAGCCGAGCTGTTGGGCAAAATCGGCGACAAGAAGGCGGCGGTCGCGGCCTATGACAAGCTCGCAGGCTCCTCCGGCATCGAGCCCGAGTTCCGCGGTCTGGCGGTGTTGCTGTCGGTTAGTGAGGGGCTCGCGGACGGCGATGCGTCGGCGGCGATCGAGCGCCTGAAGCCGCTGACCGCGGCCGACAATCCGTGGCGCGCCAGCGCCCTCGACCTGACCGCTGCGGCAAAGCTGAAAGCGGGCGACCGCGGCGGCGCCCTGGCGATTTACAAAGAGCTCGCCGACGACCTCGCGGCGCCGCCGGGGCTGCGCGCCCGAGCCGCCGAGATGGCCGCCGCGCTCAAATCCTAGGCAACTTCCGTTGGCAATCAACCGCCGCGATTTCGCCGCGCTGCTCCTGTCGTTTGGTGCGGCCGGATGCGGCCTCTTCAAGGACCGCAAACAGCCGCTGCCCGGCGAGCGGATTTCGGTCCTCGGGATCGGCGGCGGCGTCGAGCCGGACCCCAAGCTCGCCGCCACTCCGGTCACTCTCTCGCCGCCAGCAGTCAACGCGGACTGGCCGGAACCGGGCGGCAACCCTGCCCATACGATGGGCCACCCCGCGCTCCCCGCACAACTCGCGCGCGCCTGGAGTATCAACATCGGCGACGGCTCCTCGCGCTATACCAAGGTGATGTCGCAGCCGGTCATCGCTGGCGGCCGGGTCTTCGCGATGGATGGCGGCGTCCAGCTCAGCGCCCTCGATGCCGCCACCGGCAACCGCATCTGGCAGGTCGACCTCAAACCCGAGGACCAGCGCGGCAACGCCTTTGGCGGCGGACCGGCGTGGTGGAAAGACCGTCTTTACGTCGCCACCGGCTATGCCGAGGTGCTGGCGCTCGACCCGGCCGACGGCAAGGTGATCTGGCGGAAGGGGGTCAGCTCGCCCGTTCATGCCCCGCCGACCGTGGCGGACGGCCGCATCTTCGCCGTAACCGTCGACAACGAGCTGAACGCCCTGGCGGTCGAGGACGGCAAGCATCTGTGGTCGCACAACGGCATTCCCGAGACCGCAGGTCTCCTGGGCGGCGCCAGCCCGGCGGTCGAGGGTGAAATCGTGATTGCCCCCTACAGTTCGGGGGAGCTCTTTGCGCTGCGCGTCGAGAACGGCCGCGCCTTGTGGTCGGACAATCTGGCCGCGACCCGGAGCGCCAATGCGGTGTCCGGGCTCGCCGATATACGCGGCCGCCCGGTCATCGATCGCGGCAGGGTTTTTGCCGTCAGCCATAGCGCGCGCATGGCGGCGATCGATCTGCGCACCGGGGACCGGGTGTGGGAACAGGAGATTGCCAGCAGCCACAGCCCGTGGGTCGCGGGCGAGTATGTTTTCGTGCTGGCCAACGACAACGAACTGGTCTGTCTGACGCGCGAGGCCGGCAAGGTGCGATGGGTACACCAGCTACAGCGCTATGAGGATGAGAAGGAAAAATCCGACCCGATCGTGTGGGCCGGCCCGGTGCTCGGCGGCAATCGCCTGATCGTCCTCTCCTCGCTCGGCCAAGCGGTATCGATATCGGCGGCGACCGGCGACGTGGTCGGCCAGCAGGACATGTCGGCCGGATACCTGCCCCCGGTTATCGCCAACAACGTCCTTTACTTGCTGAACGACGACGCCGATCTCTCCGCCTATCGTTAGTCCCCCGTCCCTCGTCACACCCGCGTCAGCGGGCATCCCTCCAGGCGGCCGGATTGGTGGTTTCGAGATAATGTCTTTCACCATCGCGATCCTCGGGCGTCCCAATGTCGGCAAGTCGACGCTGTTCAACCGGCTCGTCGGCCGCCAGCTTGCGCTCGTCGATGATCTGCCCGGGGTGACCCGCGACCGCCGCGAAGGGGCAGGGCATATCGCCGATCTCGCGTTCAGGCTGATCGACACCGCCGGGCTCGAAGAAGCGCCGCCCGAGACGCTCGCCGGGCGGATCCGGGTACAGACCGAGCGCTCGCTCGCTGAGGCGGATGTCGCGCTCCTCGTCATCGATGCGCGCGAGGGGGTGACCCCGCAGGACCGCCATTTTGCCCGCTGGCTGCGGCGCACCGGGAAACCGGTCGTGATTGTCGCCAACAAGGCCGAAACCCGCGCCGCGCAGGGCGAATTGGGCGACGCGCACGGGCTTGGGCTCGGCGACCCGGTGGCGATCTCGGCCCGCCACGGCGAGGGCCTTGGCGAGCTCTACGAGCGCCTTTTGCCGTTCGCTGCCCCGGCGGAGACCGACGCTTCCGCCAGTCCGACCGAGACCCCCGCGGAAAAGCCGCTGCAGCTCGCCATTGTCGGACGGCCCAATGTCGGAAAGTCGACGCTGGTCAACCGTCTTCTCGGTGAGGACCGGGTGCTGACCGGCCCCGAGCCCGGCATCACCCGGGACGCGATTGCGGTCGAGTGGTCGTGGGCCGGACGGCCGATCCGGCTGATCGACACCGCCGGGATGCGCCGCCGGGCGCGGATCGAGGCGCGGCTCGAGCGCCTCTCGGTCGCCGACACGCGGCGCGCTGTGCGCTTTGCCGAGACTGTCATCCTGGTCAGCGACGCGCTGCAACCCCTCGAGCGCCAGGACCTGACGATCGCCAATCTGGTCGCCGAGGAAGGACGCTCGCTCGTGCTGGCCGCCGCTAAATGGGACCTGGTGAAGGACGAGAAGGCAACGCAGGCGCGGTTGCGCGAGCGGGTTGACGAGGCGTTGCCGCAACTGCGCGGCGTCGCGCTCGTCGCGGTTTCGGGGCTCACCGGTTACGGGATCGATGCGGTGATGCGGGCGGTGTTCGCCGCCGATGCGGTATGGAACCGGCGGGTGCCGACCGCCGCGCTCAACCGCTGGCTGGCGAAGATCCAGGAGCATCACCCGCCGCCGCTCGCGGCTGGGCGGCGCTTGCGGCTGCGCTACATCACCCAGGTCAATACCAGACCGCCCTCCTTTGTCCTTTTTGCCTCGCAACCGGGCGAATTGCCCGAGTCCTACCGGCGTTATCTGGTCAACGCGCTGCGCGAGGATCTGGCGCTGCCCGGCACGCCCATTCGCCTGATGCTGCGCAAGGGCGACAACCCCTATGTCCGCGAATGAGTCGATCTGGGCGACGAGATTGCCTCGCTCCGCTCGCCATGACGAGGGAGGTGGTCATGGCGAGGAGCGCAGTGACGACGCAATCTCGATGGCAGGAATCTCAATGATTTCGCCGTTGCGGGCGCATTCCGGCACCGCCAATTCGAGGAAAGCCTGCGCGACGCTCTCCGGGCCCGGCAGGCTCTCCGGGTCCTCGCCCGGGAAGATCCGGGCGCGCAGCCGGGTGCGCACGATGCCCGGGTCGATCAGGTTGGCGCGCACCCCGGTGCGAGCGATTTCGCCGGCGTAGATCCGCACCAGGGTTTCCAGGCCGGCCTTGGCGACCGCGTAAGGGCCGTAATAGGGGAGGGCGTCCCGCGCCAGGCGGCTGGTGACAAAGATCGCGCGCCCGGCCGGGGCGGCGCGCAACAGCGGGTCCATCGCCCGGATCAGCCGCCAGTTGGCGGTCAGGTTCAGTTCGATAATCTCGCCCCAAAGCTTCGGGTCGATATGGCCGGCCGGCGAGAAGACGCCGAATTCGGCGGCATTGCCGACGAGGATGTCGAGCCGGCCGTAGCGCTCATAGAGCGCGGCGGCCAGTTCGTCGATCTTGACGAACTCGCGCAGATCGAACGGCACCAGCGTGGCGCTGCCGCCGGCCGCCCGGATTTGGTCGTCGACCTCCTCGATGCCGCCGACGGTGCGCGCCGCCAGCACGACATGCGCGCCCTCTTCGGCAAAGCGCGTGGCAACGGCGGCCCCGATGCCGCGCGAGGCGCCGGTGATCAGCGCGATCCTGCCGGCGAGCCGGCCGGTGGCAATCGCAGCCGAGCTAGACGCCGGTTTCATGGTGCGGGCGTTCTGAGAGGCCGCAAAAATTTGTACTCATGCCAGGTCAGCCCGATTACGACGACATCCACCCCTGTTATCAGCATCAACCAAAACGAATGAGTAAAACTGAACCGGTAAACCTGGTAGATGACGAACAGTCCGAAGACGACGAGGGCGACCGGATAGTACCATAGCCGTTCGCGCAGCAGACCAACGATCAGCCACAGTTTGATGGCTCCATGGCTCAGCAAATACAAAGCCATGAAGCGCTGGGTGCTCACCGACAGGTTCTGCGCCCAGTGGACAACGTAATTGGCAACAAAGTCGCGCGGGTCTTCCGTCAGTTCCGCTTGCGTAATCGCCCCGATGAGCCATGACAGAAAGCGTGGGCTAACGAGAAACGCGCCCAGCGCCGCAAGCATCTCACCGCCGGCGAAAACAGCCTTGAAGACAAGGGTTATCTCGAACAGGCGGTGTAGGTATTGCTCCTGCTTCGGCTGGAGAACGGTCACGCGTTTTCGGTCAACAGTGAGAGCTGCACCGAGACCTTGCCATTGTCGGCGTCGGCCGGCCGGATCGGGTAGTCGCCGGTAAAGCACGCATCGCAGAAGCGCGGGGCGAGCGGGTCGCGGCCGGGCGCACCCATCGCCCGGTAGAGGCCGTCGATCGAGAGGAAGGCGAGGCTGTCGACGCCGATGAATTCGGCCATCTGGTCGATATCGAAGCGGGCGGCCAAGAGCTGGTCGCGCGACGGCGTCGCGATCCCGTAAAAGCACGAATAGCGGGTCGGCGGGCTGGAGACGCGCATGTGCACCTCGCGCGCGCCGGCATGGCGGATCATCTCGACGATCTTGGTTGAAGTGGTGCCGCGCACGATCGAATCGTCGACCAGGATCACCCGTTTGCCCTTGAGGTCGGCGCGGTTGGCGTTGTGCTTCAAGCGTACGCCCAAATGGCGGATCTGGTCGGTCGGTTCGATGAAGGTGCGCCCGACATAATGGTTGCGGATGATCCCCAATTCGAACGGCAGCCCCGATTCGGCGGCATAGCCCAAGGCCGCCGGCACGCCTGAATCGGGCACCGGCACAACGATATCGGCATCGACCGGCGATTCGCGCGCCAGCTCGCGGCCGATCCGCTTCCGCGCGTCGTAGACGCTGTCGCCTTCGAGCACGCTGTCGGGGCGCGCGAAATAGATGTACTCGAAGACGCAGAAGCGCTTTGGCACATCGTCGAACGGGTGGACGCTCCTTAACCCCCGGGCGCCGATGATGACGATCTCGCCGGGCTCGACATCGCGGACGAACTCGGCGCCGATGATGTCGAGGGCGCAGGTCTCCGAGGCGAGGATCCACGCGTCGCCCAGGCGGCCGAGGACGAGCGGGCGCACTCCCAAGGGATCGCGCAGCCCGATCACCGAATCCTGCGACAGCGCGACCAGGGAATACGCCCCCTCGACCTGCCTCAACCCGTCGGTCAGCCGCTCGACGACGGTGTCCTTGAGGCTCGTCGCGATCAGGTGAACGATGACCTCGGTGTCGCTCGTCGACTGGAACAGGCTGCCGCGCCGCACCAGCTGGCGGCGCAGCTGGTAGGAGTTGGTCAGGTTGCCGTTGTGGCACAGCGCCAGCCCGCCGAATTCGAAATCGGCGAACAGCGGCTGGATGTTGCGCGTCGCCACTTCGCCCGTCGTCGCATAGCGCACATGGCCGATCGCCATCGCGCCCGGCAGCCGGGCGATCACGTCCTTCGAGCTGAAATTGTCGCTGACGAGCCCCGGGCCGCGATGGGCGCTGAACTGCTCGCCGTCATAGGCGACGATGCCGGCCGATTCCTGGCCGCGATGCTGGAGGGCGTGCAGCCCGAGCGCGGTCAAAGCCGCCGCGTCGGGATGGCCATAAACTCCGAAAACGCCGCATTCCTCGTGGAAGTGGTCTTCGGCCATCCGCCACCCTCGATCCGGCCGCCCCGGCCATGATGAATATATGACGGCGGCCCGCCCATTGCGAGGGCACTAGCCCGCCGGCACCTGCCGGCATACCCCCGGGGCGGAGAGGGAGCGCGCCCTTACCTCTCAATGCTGGGTGCCGATGAGCCGGTCGAGCTCGCGCTTGTCGCCCTGCCGATAGCTTGGCGCCGGTGCCGAATCGGTGTTCGGTGGGGCCGGCGGGGCCGGGTTTGTCAGGGCGCGCATCGCCCGATCGGCCTCGGCTTTCTGCGCGGCGTTCGGATCAACGGTCCGCAGCAATTCCTCAGCGGCGGTGGCGCTCTTGAGCTTCAGCGCTTCGGGCAGCAATCCGCGCAGCGCTTCGGCGCCTTGGTGCAGATAGGGCTCGCTTTTCGCCTCGCGGATCCATACCGGCCGGTCGCTCGGCTGGATCCCGCTGAAATCCAGTAGGAGATAGGCGAAGCAGACGAGAAACGCGCCGCGCGCCAGGCCGAAGATGAAGCCCAAGGTACGGTCGATCGGCGACAGCCCGGTTCCGCGCACCATATTCGCGAGCGTCCCGGTCAGGATCGTCAGCACGATGATGGCGATAACGAAGAGACCGAACCCGGCGATCACCTGCGAGAGCAGCTTGTCGTGTACCCGTGGCTCGATTTGTGCATAGACCCAATTGAACCCGTAGAGCGTGATCGCGGCCGCGCCAACCCAGGCGATGATCGACAAGGCCTCCCGGACAAAGCCGCGCGCGAAGGCGAAAAGCGCCGACAATGCGACGATCCCGATGACCCCGATGTCGAGCGGGTTCATCGTCAACCCCTAGGGCGCCGTCGCAAGCCGGCGCGAACCGGGTGGCGGCAGCCGGCGGGGAGCACCCTGCGGCGCCGCGGCCAGCCGCGCCACCAGTT
>DASYZD010000282.1:0-9195 GCA_035946655.1 Allostellaceae bacterium
TATTCCTCGCGCATCGCCTCGGCACAGGCATAGAGGAACTCTTCCTCGCTCTTGTAGTAGGTGTTGCCGATGCGCGCGCAGCTCGCTGGCGCGACCGCGGTCATGAACCCCTCGGCAACTCCGGCCGCGGCCAGCGCGGCCTGGAAGTTGGCGATGTCGGCCCGGATCATGTCGCCACCGGCATAGGTCAAGGGCGCGACGCAGACCGGGCTCGGCGGGCGTGGGCCGGTGGTGATCCCGGAATCGGGGTCGTTGTAGGCGGCGGCGAACTGGGTGCGGTCGCGACGGTCGCCAAAGCTGGTCAAGACGATGTGGCCGGGGGCGGAGCGCTGCGGCGCCATCTCGTAAAGCGTCTGCTCACCCGGCGCGATGCCGGCGAGGCGCTGCCAGGAATAGCGCCACCACGAGCCGTAATTGACGCTCTGCGCCATCGATTTACCGAATTCGCCGTCGCCCGGCACGTCGATCCCGAGATCGCGCTGACGGCGCACAACGTCGCCGACCGCAGCGCCGAGCGTCTGCCCGAACTCGCGCTCGTCGGCCGCACTGGCATCGCGCGCCCGGTTTGCCGCAATGAGGGCGTCCGGCCGCGGCAGGCTGCCGGCGTGGCTGGTGAGGATGTGGTCGGTGCTGGTGCGCATGGCATGCCTCCCCCTTGGGTTGTTGCCGCGATCATAGGGTGGCTTGCGTGCGCCCGTCCATTCGGGCGAAGACATCGGGCGGAGGGTAACCAGCATGTCGGAGATCATGGTTGCGGCCGACGACCCGGAAAGCCGGCCGCAGATAGCCTTATTACCCGGGTTTCACCGCCGCGCCGAGGGCGGACATCCGTGGGTCTATTCGAACGAAGTGATGATGGACGGCGCGGCGAAGGCGCTCCCGCCGGGCACCCTGGTGACGCTGCGCCGGGCGCCAGGCACAGAGCGCGGCGAGCGCCGGTTCGGCGTCGCGATCTTCAACCCGCACAATCTGATCGCCGCCCGCCTCCTCGACCGCGATGCCGCGCGGGCGATCAACCAGCGCTTTTTCGCGCGGCGCCTCGAGCGCGCGCTCAAGCTGCGCGAGCGGCTTTACGCGCGGCCTTATTACCGGCTCGTCCATGCCGAGGCGGATGGCCTCCCCGGGCTGGTAATCGACCGCTTTGGCGCGGTCCTCGTCATGCAGGCGAACACCGCGGGAATGGACCGCCTGACCCCGGTCATCATCGAAACGCTGTGCGGCCTCCTCTCGCCTGAGGCGATCGTGCTGCGCAACGACAGTCCGGCACGCACGCAGGAGGGGTTGCCGCTCGAGACCACCATCGCGCTGGGGGCGGTCGCCGGTCCGGTGAGGATCGAGGAAGGTGGCGCGGTGTTTCTCACCGATGTGCTCGCCGGGCAGAAGACGGGGTGGTTTTTCGCCCAGCGCGACAACCGCGCCTTTATCGCCGGGCTCTGCGGTGGCGCGCGCGTCCTCGACCTCTATTGCCACAGCGGCGGGTTTGCCGTCGCCGCGGCTCATGGGGGCGCCGAGACGGTCGTCGGCATCGACACTTCGGCGCCCGCCCTGGCCCTTGCCGCCGAGGCTGCCCGAGAGAATGGCATCGCCGAACGCTGCCGCTTTCGCCGCGCCGAGGTTTTCGCCGAAGCGGCCGCGCTCGCGGCCCGGGGCGAGCGGTTCGACATCGTGATCGCCGACCCGCCGGCTTTCGCGCCATCAAAGCGCGCGGTCCCGGCGGCACTGCGCGGCTATCGGAAGCTCGCCCACCTCGCCGCCCAGCTGACCGCGCCCTCGGGGTTTCTGTTCCTGGCGTCGTGTTCCTACAATATCGGGGTCGACGAATTTGGCGATGCGGTGCGGCGCGGCCTCGCCGATGCCGGCCGCTCCGCGCGCATCCTCAGGAGCAGCGGCGCCGGCCCCGACCATCCGGTGCATCCCGCCTTGCCGGAGAGCGCCTATCTTAAAGCGCTCACCCTGACCCTCGATTGAGCGGGATGGTTTTTTCCGTCGCGGCCGGGAAGGTCAGCCGGAAGATCGTACCTTCGCCGGTGGTTTCAACGAGTGCGAGGTCGCCGCCCTGCGCCCGCATCAATTCGCGCGCGATCGCGAGGCCAAGGCCGGTGCCGCCAGGCCGGGCCGAGCCGAAAAACGGCCGGAACAGATTATCGCGCGCCCGCGGCGGCAGTCCGTGGCCGTCGTCGGCAATATCGATCACCGTCGCCCCGTCGGCCACGGCGGCGTCGAGGCGCAGGTGCCGCGCGCCGGCTTCGACCGCGTTCTGGGCGAGGTTGAGGAGCACCCGGTACAGCTGATCGCGGTCGGCCCAAAGGGTTAGCCCGGCTGGAACCACCGGCTCGACGGCGAGGCGATCGGCGCCGACCGCCAGGCCCGGCTCGATCTCCTCGACCAGCGGCAGAAGCGCAAACCGGGTCGGCGCCAGGGGCGGCGCACCCTCGCGCGAGAAATCGAGGGTTTGCGTGCACAGCGCGACGGCGCGGTCGATCGCGTCGAACAGCCGTGGTGCGACGCGGCGCACCTCGGGCGCCGCGCTGGCGGCGAGCCCATCGCTGACCAGCCGGGCGGTTGCCAGAATGGCGCGCAAATCATGGTTGATCTTGGTGACCGCGGTACCGAGCGCCGCGAGCCGGGCGCGCTGGCCGAGCGCCTGCCGCACGGTTTCCTGCAGCATCGCCAGTTCCTTTTCGGCGCCGCCGATCTCGTCGCGCTTGCCGCTCGGCACGATCCGGCGCGAGGCGTCTTCCGGGTCCTCGCGGAACGCGGTCATGCTCGCGGTGATGCGGCGCATCGGCCGCACGAGGAGCCAATGCAGGCTGAGATAAACCAGCGCCGCGGTGGTCAGCGAAGTGACGATCGACAATTCGAGGATGCGAATGGCAAAGCCGCGCAGTTCGCGGCGCAGCGGCGCCTCGTCGAGCAGCAATTCGACCGTGGCGTCGGGTTCCTTGGGCGAGCGCCCGAGCACCCGCATGACCCGGTTGCCGGTGCTGAACAATGTCTCGAACGAACGCTCGATCCAAATGGGGACATTGCCTTTTGTCATGTCGAAGGTGACAGCGGGCTGTGGCGGCATCGCGCTGTCGAGCATCCGCACCATGCCGTCCGGACGGTGCAGGATCACCGCATGCGCGCCGACATGCGCCAGGAGCTCGTTGGCCAAGGTCTGGTCGATCCGCCCGTTGGGGCTGGCGCCGAGCGCCAGGACGGCGAGGTGGCCGGAGGCAATGTGGTTGTCGAGATAGGTCATCCGGAAACGCGCGATCGAGGGCACGAAAATCAAGACCTCACTCAGCATCACAAAAAAGATCGTCAGGACGAGAAGCCGGGCCGAGAGGCTGCGGATCAGCATCGCCGCGCCCTCAGCCGAAACGCGCGAGGAGGCGCACGAGGCGGCGGGTGCGCGGCGCGAAGAGAGCCGGCGTATAGTAGCTGCCGGCGGCGCGCTTGCCGGCTTCACCCCGGGTCGGGTAGGGCACGACGAGATTGGCCATCGCGCCGATCTTGAGCCGCTGCGAAATCGCCAAGGCCCAGGGGAGGATGAGGTCGCCCGCCGCCGCGCCGAGGATCGTCGCGCCGAGAATATGCCCGCGCCGGCCGGTGATGATCTTCACTTCGCCCGCGGTGTCACGCTCGGTGTGGGCGCGGTCGTTCTCGGCAAAGGACCAGCGCAGCACCTGCACGGGTCGCGCCTTCCTCGCGGCCGCCTCGGTGAGCCCGACCTGGGCCAGCTCAGGGTCGGTGTAGGTGACCCAGGGAAGCGCCCGGTAATCGACCCGCGCGGGCAGCCGAAACAGCGCGTTCCGAATGACGATCCCGGCGTGATAGAGCGCGATATGGGTGAATTGCGGGCCCCCGGCCGCATCGCCAATCGCGTAGGCGCGCCGGTTGGTCGTCCGCAGCCGGCGATCGACGACGATCCCGGCGGCGCCGGCCGCGATCCCGGCGGCGGCAAGATCGAGCGCGGCAAGGTTGGGCCGTCTTCCGGCGGCGACCAAGAGATGCGACCCGGCGATGCGTTCCCCGGTCGCCAGCGTGACCACGATTTGCGATCCCGTCGGCTCGATCAGGGCGACCCCGACCGAGGGTTTGAGCGCGATGCCGTCCTCGCCCAGGCGCCCGGCGAGGAGCGCCACCAGCTCGGGATCGTCGTGCGGCAATATCGGGCCGGCATCGATGACGGTGACCGCGGCGCCGAGCCCCCGGTGCGCCTGCGCCAGCTCGATCCCGACCGGGCCGCCGCCGATCACGATCAGATGCTCGGGGAGGGTCCGGTTGGCGAACACCGTCTCGTTGGTGAAAAACTTCACGCCGTCCAGGCCGGGGATCGGCGGGATGACCGGCGCCGACCCGGTGGCGATCACAAATCGCCGCGGCCGGACCACGTGATCGCCGGCGCGGATCGTCCCGGAATCGATAAAGCGCGCTTCAGCGGCGATGACGCGCACCCCGAGCCCTTCGAAGCGCTCAACCGAATCGGTCGGCGCTATCTCTGCGATCACCCGCGCGACGCTGTCGGCGACGGCGGCGAAATCAACTTCCGGCGGGCCGAAGCGGATGCCGAATTCGGCGCCGCGGCGCCAGCCGGTCGCCAGCCGCGATGCCGCCAGGAGCGACTTTGACGGCACGCAGCCGTAATTGAGGCAGTCGCCGCCCATCCGGCCGCGCTCGACGAGGACGACGTTCGCCCCCATCTGCGCCGCGCCCGCGGCCACCGCGAGCCCGCCCGACCCGGCGCCGATGACGCAGAGATCCGGGGTGAGCGCGCTCATGCCGCCCCGGCGCCGACGCGCCAGCGCTTGAGGATCACCGGCAAGAGCGCGAGCGCGGCCAGGCCGAGGATCGGGAGAATGACGCTCGGGCGGAAGAGGACCGAGAGGTCGGGGGGCCGGCCCTCGGCGGCAAGCGTTCCCAGGCCATTGCCGAGGCTGGCATAGATGAAGGTTACCGGGATGATCCCAAAAAACGTGCCGAGCACGTAGACCCACAATTGCAATCCGACTGCTCCCGCTATCAGGTTGACCAGCCAGAACGGGAAGATCGGGATGAGACGCAGCACCAGAAGATAATTGAGGCCATTTTTGCGGAAGTTGCTTTCGAGTCGGCGCACCCACGGGCCGGCGCGAGCGACAAGACCGGCAAACCCGGCGCGGGCGGCGAGGAACACAACCGTCGCCCCCACCGTCGCCCCGATCACGGCATAGGCGGTGCCGAGCCAGGGGCCGAACAGAAATCCGCCGGTGATCGTGAAGATCGCGCCACCGGGGACCGACAGCGCGACGAGGGCGGCATAGCCGAGGATGAAGGTGAGGGCGGCGGTCACACCGGCGCGCGCCACCACCGCGGTCAGCCATTCGCGGTGCTCGGCGAGTGCGGCCAAACTCAGATAGCGGTGCCCGCCGAGCGCGAGGAACAAGGCCCCGCCAACAACGAGAATGCCGAGCGGCACGAAGCGGGGGGCGGCAACGGGACGCGGCACCTCATCAGCCATTGCGGCATTGTGGGACGAGAACGGCCGCCATGCCAGCGCCGCGCCGCACTCGCCGCGCTCACTTCAGCGTGAAGCGGGCCGGGACCGCCACTGCGCGTCCTTGGAGACGCCCGCGACGCGGGCTCCTCAGGATGACGTCCCTTTTTTTAATGCTATCATAGCTTTAACGTCATCCTGAGGAGGCGCAAAGCGCCGTCTCGAAGGACGCACACCGCGCAGCGCAGCACTTGTTTCCAGCCCTCCCTTGATGGGCGCAGGCCTATTCCCGCTCCTCGACGTGGCGGAACGGCGAATATTCGGCGAGGTGCTCGATTTTCCGCTCGACCATCTGGCGCTCGCGATCGAGGAAGGCGGCAACCGCGCGGCGGAAGGCTGGGTCGGGGATCCAGTGGGCGCTGTAGATCGGCGTCGGCAGATAGCCGCGTTGCAGTTTGTGCGGCCCCTGGGCGCCCGCTTCGACGCGCTTGAGGCCGCGTTTAATCGCGAACTCGATCGCCTGGTAATAGCAGCATTCGAAATGGAGGAAGCGGTACTCGCGGTGCGCCCCCCAATTGCGCCCGTAGATCGTGTCGCGGCCCAGAATGTTGAAGGCGCCGGCGATGTATTGGGTGCCGTGGCGCGCCATCACCAGGACGATGTTGTCGGGCATCCGCTCGCCGATCATCGAGAAAAAGCGCCGCGTCAGGTAGGCCGACCCCCACTTCCGGTCGGCGGTGCCGAGATAGAGCCGATAGAACGCATCCCACGCCTGCTCGGTCAGATCCTTGCCGGTGAGGAGGTCGATCTCGATGGCGCCGCCGGCCAGCGCCTCGCGCCGCTCCTTCTTGACCGCCTTGCGCTTGCGGGAATTGAGCGCGGTCAGATAGTCGTCGAAATCGCGGTAGCCCTGGTTGGCCCAATGAAATTGCTGGCCGATCCGCTGCAGGAAGCCGGCGTCGGCGAAGGCCGCGAAATCCTCGTCGTGCGGAAAGTTGACGTGGAGCGAGGAGAGCTTGTGCCGGCGCGCCAGCTCGATCATCCCGGCGATCAGATGGCTTTTGGTTTCGGCGGAGGCCTCAGGGGCAACGAGGAGGCGGGGGCCGGGGACCGGAGTGAACGGCACCGCACACAGGAGCTTTGGGTAATAGCGCGCGCCCGAGCGTTCATAGGCGTCCGCCCAGCCCCAATCGAAGATGTATTCGCCGTAGGAATGGCTCTTCAGATACATCGGCACGGCGCCGACGATGCGCCCGCCCTTGCCGGCAAAGGTGAGGTGCTGCGGCGCCCAGCCGGTGCGCGCATTCGTCGAGCCGCTCTCTTCAAGCGCGTTCAGAAAGACGTGGCTGACCGTCGGGTTGATGTCGCCGGCGCAGGCATCCCAGGCCGCCGGCGCGACCTCGGCGATCCGATTGTGGACGGAGAGGGTGATCGATTGGTCGCCATCATTCATCAGGGGCGTCCGCTCAGCCGATCTCGAATGTGGCTTCGACCTCGACGGCAACACCGCCGGGCAGGGAATTCATCCCCACTGCCGCGCGCGCATGGCGCCCCAAATCGCCGAACACCTCGACCATCAGGTTGGAGGCGCCATTGACCACCTGCGGCATGTCGGTGAACTCCGGCGTGCAGTTGACAAACCCGCCGAGCCTGAGGCACCGGCGCACCCGGTCGAGATCGCCGCCGCAGGCGGTTTTGAGATGCGCGAGGATGTTGAGGGCGCAAAGCCGTGCCGCCGCCTGGCCGTCGGCAATGGTGACCGCAGCGCCGAGCTTGCCGACATGGCGCAATTCGCCGTTCCATTGGCACAGTTGGCCGGAGATAAAGACGAGATTGCCGCTGATCGTATAGGGCACGTAGTTCGCGACCGGCGCCGCCGCCTGCGGCAATTCGATGCCGAGCTCCTGCAGACGCGCCTCGATCCTTCCGCTCATCGCCTGCCTCTCCAATCGCTCGACCGGGCGAGATTGCGTCCTCGCAGCGCTCCCCGCAACGACAAACCTTGCCAAGTTCTGGCGTGCCGCGAAGATGCCGCATTCGCTCTCTAGCAGAGGGGTCCATGCGCACGCTGTGGTTTGTCATTCTTTGCGTGATTCTGGTTGCCGGCCCGGTTGGGGCGGCGACTCTCGGCGACGAACAGATCGGCTTCAGCGCCGACCGCTTGCTCGTCATCGACGGGCGCACCTATCGGGGCAAGATCTGGGCGATGCCGGGCCGGGAGCGCCACGAGCAGGCGATCTCGGGGTTCCGGCCGGTGTTCCTGTTGCGCGCCGACAATCCGCTTGGCGAAATTGTGCTGCCGCAGCTGAAGACCATCGTCGAGTTCAAGCTGCCGGCGGAATTGCGGATTTTCGCGACGCCGGCGCTCAAAAAGCACCCGGTCGGCCGGGAAACCGTCAACGGCATCGCGACCACCCGGTACTCGATCGACGAGAGTGTGCCGGAAGGCCATGCGACCGGCGCCCTGTGGCTCAGCCGCGACGGCATCCCGATGCGGCTCGCCGGGAGCTTTACCAAAGAGAACGGCAAGGTGTCGACGATCCGCTGGGAATTGAGCCATATCAGGATCGGGCCGCAGCCGGCCTCGCTGTTCGAGGCGCCGCTGGGATTTTCCCGGCTGCCGCCCGAAGCGATCGCGCCGCTTCTCGGCGTCAAGCTCAAAGCGGCGGCGCGCTGAGCCGGGCCACCGGCGCGTTCGTTCCTCTGGCCCAATCGGCGGCGAACGGTATTATCGCCAGGCCATTCCAGAAGGAGCATCTCCCATGGCGAACGTACCCGGTCTCGTCACCGACCCCAGCCGCATCAAAGGCGGGGTGATTTCGTTAACCAGCGGCGGCAGCCAGATCGCGGCCTACCTGGCGCGTCCCAACCAGCCGGGCAGCCGCCCCGGCATCGTCGTCATCCAGGAAGCCTTCGGCCTCGACGATCACATCTGCGACCTGGCGCGGCGCTTCGCCAATATCGGCTATAACGCCGTCGCACCGGCGCTCTATTGGCGCCGCGGCGCGCCCAAGGACCCGGACGTCATGGAGCAGGTGTTTCCGGTGATGTTCGGCCTGCCCGACAATGAGGCGGTGCAGGATCTCGAAGCCGCTGCGGATTATCTGCGCGCCATGCCAGGCGCGACCGGCAAGGTCGGCGCAATCGGCTTCTGCTCGGGTGGCCGCCACACCCTTCTGTTTGCCTGCAGCAGCGCCAAGGTCAACGCCGCGGTCGATTGCTGGGGCGGCTTCATCCACCGCGCCACCCCCGATGCCGAGACCACCGCGGCGCGGCCGAAGGCACCGCTCGACATGGTCGGCCAACTGCACTGCCCGCTGTTCGGCGTCTTCGGGGTCGAGGACCAGAACCCGCCGGTGGCATTGGAGGGAGAACTGAAGAAACGCGCCCAGGCCGCTGGCAAGGACGTGACCACAAAGATCTATCAGGATGCCGGCCACGCCTTCCTCGCCGACTACCGGCCGAGCTATCGCGAGGGCCCGGCCCATGCGCTGTGGGGCGATGTCGTCCCGTTCTTCGGCAAGCACCTGAAGTAGAGCTCAGTTCGTTAGGAGGAGTGCTTCTCTGCCGATGGCGGAGAAGCTCGCCTCCTCAGAAACCGACGGTCAGCGGAAAACCGGGTCGCACGTGCCGGGCGAGCGCCCCTCGAAATAGCCGTGCCAGATGAAATGCAGATGGGCAGACACGTTCGGATCGGCCGCTGCCGCTGCCGCGACGTCGGGATAGGCGCGCAG
>DASYZD010000283.1:0-2626 GCA_035946655.1 Allostellaceae bacterium
ATCGCCTGGCCGAACTGCTTCCTCTCGTGGATGTAGGGAATGACCACATCGAGGCAGGCCTGCATGATGCCAATGGGCCCCGCCGCCAAGACCGCGCGCTCGTAATCGAGCCCGCTCATCAGGACGCGGACGCCCTCGTCGACAGCGCCCAGCACATTCTCCGCCGGCACCTCGCAATCCTCGAACACCAGTTCCGAAGTCGGGCTCCCGCGCATGCCTAGTTTGTCGAGCTTTTGCGCCGGGTGGAAACCCGTCATGCCCTTTTCGATCAGAAAGGCCGTGATGCCGCGCGCAGCCGCATCGGGCCGGGTCTTGGCGTAGACCACCAGGGTATCGGCGTAATGCCCGTTGGTGATCCACATCTTCGTCCCGTTGAGGATATAGCGGTCGCCTTGTCTGTCAGCGCGCAGCCGCATCGAGACGACATCGGACCCGGCCTCCGGCTCGCTCATCGCCAAGGCACCGACATGCTTCCCCGAAATCAGGTCCGGCAGATATTTGCGCTTTTGCGTTTCGCTGCCGTTGCGGCGGATCTGGTTGACGCAAAGGTTCGAATGCGCCCCATAGGAAAGCCCGACCGAGGCCGAGGCGCGGCTTACCTCCTCCATCGCGATGCAATGGGCCAGATAACCCATCCCCGCCCCGCCATATTCCTCCTCGACCGTGATGCCATGGAGGCCAAGCGCCCCCATTTGCGGCCACAACTCCACCGGAAAGCGGTCAGTCTTGTCGATTTCGGCGGCAATCGGCGCGATTCTGTCCTCGGCGAAATCGCGCACGCTCCCGCGCAGCATGTCGATCTCCGGGCCGAGATCGTGGTCGAGCGTGGCGAGCCGGATGTTCTGCATGGCTCTATGAACCCATCATGGCCGGGCGTGTCTCGGCCATCCACGGGTTTGATATCGGCGCCGAACCGACAGACGTGGATGCCCGGCACGAAGCCGGGCATGACGGCGATTGGCATGGTGCGGTCGAGAAGACTCGAACTTCCACGGAGTTTCCCCCACAGCGACCTCAACGCTGCGCGTCTACCAATTCCGCCACGACCGCACGCCAGGGAAGAGGCGCGTGTAGCAAATCCGAGATATCATAGCAACCGTGATGGATTTCCAGCCCGAGTGGCGCCACAGCGACGAGCCGGTGGCTTATGAGGAGGCGGTCGCGGCGATGGAGCGGCGGGTGGCGGCAATCCGCGAGCATGACGCGCCCGAGCTCGTCTGGCTCCTCGAACACCCGCCGCTCTACACTGCCGGCACCAGCGCCCGGCCCTCGGACCTGCTCGATCCCACCCGCCTCCCGGTGTTCAAGAGCGGCCGCGGCGGGCAATACACCTATCACGGGCCGGGCCAGCGCATCGCCTATGTCATGCTCGATCTCAACAACCAAGGGCGCGACGTGCGCTGTCATGTCTGGCGCCTCGAAGAATGGATGATCGCCACCCTCCGGCACTTTAACGTCAAGGGCGAGCGACGCGACGGCCGGGTCGGCGTGTGGGTCGCCGGGCCCGACGGCAGCGACGACAAGATCGCCGCGATCGGCGTGCGAGTGCGCCGCTGGGTCACTTATCACGGCGTCGCGCTCAACATCGATCCCGACCTCGAGCATTACCGCGGCATCGTCCCGTGCGGCATAACCGGGCATGGCATCACCTCGCTGGCCCGGCTCGGCATTCGCACGTCGATTGCCGAGGTCGACAGCGTGCTGCGCGCCGCCTTCGATGCGGTGTTCGGCTAGCGTCCCGGCCTAAGAGCCGCGGGGCCCCGTGTTGAATTGCACAGTCGCGATCGCCGGGCCATATAGCCCAGCCAATGACCACGCTCTTTGAAACGCAGGCGCCGCGCCCGCTGGCAGATCGGCTGCGGCCGACGAGATTAGGCGACATCCTCGGCCAGGACCATCTGCTGGGGCCGGAGGGGCCGATCGGCCGCATGGTCGCGAGCCGGCAGCTCGCCTCGATGATCCTCTGGGGTCCGCCCGGCGTCGGCAAGACGACGATCGCGCGGCTGTTGGTACACGGCACCGACGTCGCCTTCGAGCCGCTCTCGGCGGTGTTTTCCGGGGTCGCCGATTTGCGCAAGGTGTTCGACGCCGCGAAAAAGCGCCGCGAGATGGGGCACGGCACGCTGCTTTTTGTCGACGAGATCCATCGCTTCAATCGCGCCCAGCAGGATGCGTTTCTGCCCAATGTCGAGGACGGGACGGTGATCCTCGTCGGGGCGACGACCGAGAACCCGTCCTTCGAGCTGATCGGCGCGCTCCTGTCGCGCGCCCAGGTGTTCGTGCTGCGCCGGCTCGACGACGGGGCGCTGGAAACCCTGCTGCAGCGCGCCGAGGCCCATCTTGGGCACGCGATGCCGCTGACCGAGGATGGCCGCGCCGCGTTGCGCGCGATGGCCGATGGCGACGGGCGCTTCCTCCTCAATCTGGTCGAGGAGATCGACCGACTGCCGCGAGAGAGCGCTCTGGGACCCCGCGAGCTTGCCCTCCTGGTGCAGCGCCGCGCGCCGCTCTACGACAAGGCGCAGGAGGGCCATTACAATCTGATCAGCGCGCTCCATAAATCGCTGCGCGGTTCCGATACCGACGCGGCGCTTTACTGGCTGGCGCGCATGCTGGCGGGCGGCGA
>DASYZD010000284.1:0-4615 GCA_035946655.1 Allostellaceae bacterium
CCCAACCGCCAGCGGGATCGGCATCGGCTCCTTGTCCGGCTGGCCCGGAGTTGGCGGCACATGCTGCGTTACGCTCAGTTCGTAGCTGCGCGCCGCGGCGTCATAGCGGTCCTCGACCGTGATCTCCGGGGTGCCGGCCTGGGCGTACCACAGGGCAAAGCCGGAGAGATCGACGCCGCCCCCCTCCTCCATCGCCGCGCCGTCTTGCATCGCCGCCCCTTCTTGCATCGCCGCCCCGTCTTGAATCGCCAAAATAAAATCGCCAATCGTCGCCGCCTGGTTGTCGTGGCGCTTGATGTAGAGGTCGATGCCGCGGCGAAAGCCCTCCGGCCCCAACAGGGTGTGCATCATCCGGATCACTTCCGCGCCCTTGTTGTAGACCGTCGCGGTGTAGAAATTGTCGATCCTGAGATAGCTTTGCGGCTGTACCGGATGCGCCAACGGCCCGGCATCCTCGGGAAACTGGGCGGCGCGCAGGGTGCGGACGTTGCCGATGCGGCACACCGCCCTACTCCCCTGATCGGCGGAAAACAGCTGGTCGCGAAAGACCGTCAGCCCCTCCTTCAACGACAGCTGGAACCAATCGCGGCAGGTCACCCGGTCGCCGGTCCAGTTGTGGAAATATTCATGCGCGATGACCGCTTCGATCCCCTGGTAATCGCTGTCGGTCGCCGTCTCGGGCCGGGCCAGCACGTAGCGCGTGTTGAAGATGTTGAGGCCCTTGTTCTCCATCGCTCCCATGTTGAAGTCGCTGACCGCGACGATGTTGAAAACGTCGAGATCGTATTCGAGGCCGAAGGTTTCCTCGTCCCAGCGCATCGCCTTCTTCAAGGAGGCCAGCGCGTGACCGCATTTGTCTTCATCGCCCCGCCGCACCCAGATGGCGAGCCGCACCTCGCGCCCCGAGCGGGTCGTAAAGCGGTCCTCGAGCGCGACGAGGTCGCCGGCGACCAGCGCGAAGAGATACGAGGGCTTGGGATGCGGATCGACCCATCGCCGCCAATGCCGTCCATCGGGGAGTTCGCCCCCCTCCGCCGGGTTGCCGTTCGACAGCAGCACCGGACAACCCGCCTTGTCGGCGCGGATCGTCACCGCGTATCGCGCCATCACATCGGGACGGTCGAGGAAATAGGTGATCCGGCGAAACCCCTCGGGCTCGCATTGGGTGCAGAAATTGCCACCGGAGGTATAGAGCCCGCTGAGCGCGGTGTTGCGCTCTGGAGCGATGCGGGTTTCTATGTCGAGAACAAAGCTGTCGGGGACTTCCGGAACAATCAGCGCGCCGTCCGGCTCGAGCCGGTATTCGGTCGGGCTGAGCGGACGCCCGTCGAGCGCGACCGCGATGAGCTCGAGTTCGTCGCCGTCGAGGCGCAACGGAGTTCCTGGGGCTGCCACCTTTGGATTGCGGCGCAGGGTGAGGTGCGATCCGACGCGGGTCTCGGCCGCACCGAGATCGAAGACGAGGTCGACCGTGTCAATGACGAAATCGGGCGGCCGGTAATCGGCGAGCCGGGTCGGTTGCGGAGCCGTGTCGGGTAGGGCATCGGGCATGGGATGACACCGTTTGGGGCTTGACGAATGGCGGGCCAGCCGAGGGAGGCAGCGTTGCAGCTTTATACCTATTACCGCTCGCAGGCGAGTTTCCGCGTGCGGATCGCGCTCAACCTGAAGGGGCTGAAGCGCGACGACACCTTCCTCCATCTCGAGAAGGGCGACCAGTTCGCGCCGGCGTACCGCGCGCTCAACCCGCAGATGGTGGTGCCGACCTTGATTGACGGCGGCGCGAAGCTATTCCAGTCGCTCGCGATCCTCGAATACCTCGAGGAGAAATACCCCGAGCCGCCGCTCCTACCGGAGGGCATCGCGGCGCGGGCCTGGGTGCGCGGGCTGGCGCTCATCAATATCGCCGACGCGCACCCGCTCGTTGTCCCGCGCATCCGCCATTACCTGCTGGACGATCTGAAGTTGAGCGAAGAACAGATGCTCGGGTGGATCCGCCATTGGCTCGGCGCCGGGCTCGCGGCGATGGAGGCGCTTATCGCCGAGCACCGCGAGAGCGGGCGGTTCTGCCACGGCGACACACCGACGTTCGCCGATATTGGCGTCGTGACCCAGGTGACGCCGGCCCGAAATTTTGGCGTCGATCTCGCGCCCTATCCACGGGTCATGCGGGTCTACGACAGTTCAATGGCGATCCCGGCCTTTGCCGACGCCCATCCGGCAAAACAGCCCGACGCCGAATAGCCGGCCATTTACCGAGAGAAAAACCGGCCATGCGTAATTCGATACAGCCACGATCCGGGGCATGAGCACATCCGCAGACCGAAGAAGATAAAACTCGCGCCGACGATCGTCCCGATCGCAAACCACACAACCAGCGGTCTTTCGATAGGTCCGGAGCCTTCGTCCGCATTCACCAGCAACAACACGAATGGAGGTACCGAGATGAACACGAAGAGGCAGCCGATCATAATCGGAAGGAAGTCGCTGGGGTCGTCACCGCTCGCGATCCTCCAATTTGGCCATTTCATCGGTCTATGCCTCAATCACTGGTAATGCGGTGCGATATGCGGGTGGTTTGTAACGCTGTCGAGGGCAAACGCCTGTCATATGGTTCACCACAGTCGGTCGCGCCAGGCAAGAGGCGAGGCTAACGCGGCAGCCGAACGAGGCCTCCCCCGATCGAGTGACGGTGAGGGGGGTTGCGGCGCTACGCTCCCAAGCGATTTTCGCGTATAAGCCGGGTATTCGGGGTTAATCCGAGGCATCGAGACCGATGAATTCGCGCCCGCGCCCCGTCGTGCTGTGCATCCTGGATGGCTGGGGCGAACGGCCGCCCAACAAGAATAACGGCGCCGACAACGCGATCGATCGCGCCAGGACACCGGTCTGGCACGCGCTGATGCGACGCTGGCCGCATGCGCAGCTCAACGCCAGCGAGCATTATGTCGGGCTGCCCGACGGGCAGATGGGCAATTCGGAGGTCGGGCACACCAATATCGGCGCCGGTCGGGTCGTGATGCAGGATTTGCCACGCATCGATCAGGCGATCGCCGAGGGGACGCTGGCGGGTATGCCGGCGCTCGAGGACTTTATCGCCAAGGTCAAGACGCGGGGCGGCACCGCGCATGTGATGGGCCTCCTGTCACCGGGCGGGGTGCATTCGCACCAGCGCCAGATCGCCGCGCTCGCCACCACTCTCGCCCTTTCTGGATTGCCGGTCAGAGTGCACGCCTTTCTCGACGGGCGCGACACGCCGCCCAAATCCGCGATCGGCTTTCTCGAACGGTTTGGCGCCGATATTACCGGCTATGCCGGCATCCGCGTCGCGACGATCACCGGGCGTTATTATGCGATGGACCGCGACCAGCGCTGGGACCGCGTCGCCAAGGCCTATCGGGTGCTGACCGTGGGCGAGGGCGAGCACGCCGAGGATCCGATCGCCGCGGTCGAGGCCGGCTATGCGCGCGGCGAAACCGACGAATTCGTGGCGCCGACGGCGCTGGGCGACTATCGCGGCATGAAAGACGGCGACGGCCTCATGTTCGCCAACTTCCGCGCCGACCGCATCCGCGAGATCGCCGGCGCCCTGGTCGACGCCGGTTTTGACGGGTTTGCGCGCGACAAGCCGATCGCCTTTGCCGCCGCCCTCGGGCTCGTCGAGTATTCGGAGCGGCTCAGCGCTTTCCTCGCCACGCTGTTTGCGCCAGCGGATCTGACCAACACCTTTGGCGAAGTGATTGCCAATGCCGGAATGAAGCAGCTGCGCATCGCCGAGACCGAGAAGTACGCGCATGTGACGTTCTTCTTCAACGGCGGGCGGGAGGCCACCTTTCCCGGCGAGGAGCGGATCCTGGTGCCTTCGCCGAAAGTCGCCACTTATGATCTCAAGCCCGAGATGTCGGCCCCGGCGGTAACCGACAAGGTCGTCGAGGCAGTCGGCTCGGGGCGTTTCGATGTCGTCGTGATCAATTACGCCAACACCGACATGGTCGGGCATACCGGACGGCTCGATGCCGCGATCACGGCGGTCGAGACCGTCGACGTGTGCCTCGGCCGGCTGACGCACGCGGTCGAAGCGGCCGGCGGCACCCTCGTCATCACCGCCGACCATGGCAACGCCGAGATGATGCGCGACCCCGTCACCGGCGAGCCGCATACCGCGCATACGCTCAATCCGGTGCCGTTCATCATCGTCAACCCGCCTGACGCCATCGCGCGGGTCGAGGACGGCCGGCTCGCCGACGTCGCGCCGACCCTGCTCGACATTCTCGGCCTGCCCAAGCCGGCGGCGATGACCGGGCACTCGCTGATCGTTTCGGATCAACGGCGTGCGGCTGAGTGAGGGGATCGCCGGAGCGGCGCTCGCCGTCCTGATCGCCGCCACCGGTTCGCTAGCTGCGGCACCACCAGACGTCGGGGACGAACTCGACGCGGTTCGCCAGGAGTGCATCGGCGCCGCGCGCAATACCCAAGCGCGCGAGCGGGCGGTCGCCGCGCTCGAGCACGAGGTCGGTCTCCTCAGCCGCGATGCCGAGGGGCGCCAGCGCGACCTCGACGAGAGCCGCACCGAGCAGGCTCACCTGCTCGGCACCCTCGCCACTTTGGCGCATAA
>DASYZD010000285.1:0-10721 GCA_035946655.1 Allostellaceae bacterium
TGACGAGCGCCACCTGCCCGGTGATGTCGAAACTGGGCAGCTCGCTCATCGGCGCCTTCGTTCTGCAATGCGACAAGGTTGCCCCTCACCCCCCCACGCCTGCGGCGCGGGTCCCTCCCTCTCCCCGCGACCGCGGGGAGAGGGTTGGGGTGAGGGGCCGGTGCCGGCCATTTGACAGCTCACGATGCGGTTTCCTTGGCCCGTTCGCGCAGCGCGTATTTCTGGATCTTGCCGGTTGAGGTCTTGGGCAATGGCCCGAAGACGATGCTCCTGGGCGCCTTGTAATGTGCGAGGTTGGCGCGGCACCAGGCGATGATGTCGGCTGGTGCGATCTCGCCGGCATCGGCCTTCAGGGTGACGAAGGCGCACGGGCTCTCGCCCCATGTCTCGTCCGGGCGGGCGACGACGGCGGCTTCCATCACCATCGGATGGCGGTACAGCACCTCCTCGACCTCGATCGAGGAGATGTTTTCGCCGCCCGAGATGATGATGTCCTTCGAGCGGTCCTTCACTTCGATATAGCCGTCGGGGTGCATGACCGCGAGGTCGCCGGTGTGGAACCAGCCGCCGGCGAAGGCCTCCTCGCTTGCCGCCGGGTTGGCGAGATAGCCTTTCATCAGCGTGTTGCTGCGCAGCATCAATTCGCCGATCGTCGCGCCGTCGGCTGGCACGTCCTGCATCGTTGCCGGATCGGCGACGCGCTGCTTGTCCAAGGTCAGGTATTGCACCCCCTGGCGGGCCATCTTGGCGGCGCGCTCGGCGGGCGGAAGGGGGTCCCATTCCTCTTGCCAGGCGCAGACGGTCGAGGGGCCGTAGCTCTCGGTGAGGCCGTAAAGGTGGGTGACGCGAAAGCCCATGCGCCCCATCGCCTCGATGACGGTAGACGGCGGCGCCGCGCCGCCGGTCGCCGCCTCGACGACATGGTCGAACCGGCGCTTGGTCGATTCCGGTGCGTGGACCAGCATGTTGAGGACAATCGGTGCGCCGCACATGTGGGTCACGCGATGCTCGGCGATGGCGGCGAAGATCGGCGCCGGTTCAACGCGGCGCAGGCAGACATGGGTGCCCCCGACCGCCGTCACGCCCCAGGTGTAGGTCCAGCCGTTGCAGTGGAACATCGGCAGCGTCCACAGATAGACCGAATGGCGGTCGAGCCCGAAGGTGATCGCGTTTCCGAGCGCGTTCAAATAGGCGCCGCGGTGGTGATAGACGACGCCCTTGGGGTTGCCGGTGGTGCCCGAAGTGTAATTGAGCGCGATCGCGGTCCATTCATCCGCGGGCGGCGACCATGTGGCCGCCGGATCGCCCTCGCCGAGAAATTCTTCGTATTCGATGCCGCCGAGCGCGGGGCCATTGTCGCCGTCGGCAATCTCGACGAGCGGAATGTCGCGGCCGAACTCTCGCCGAGCCTCGCGCACCAGCGGGCCAAATTCGCGGTCGGCGATCAGCAATTTGGCCGCACCATGGCCGAGGATGAACGCAATCTCGCGCGCATCGAGCCGGTAATTCAATGCGTTGAGGACGGCCCCCGCCATCGGCACGGCGTAATGCGCTTCGAGGAGCGCCGGCACGTTCGGCGCCATCACCGCGACCGTGTCTCCGGGCCTGATGCCGCGCTTCTTCAGAGCATCGGCAAAGCGCCGGCACCGCGCCTCGAACTGGCGATAGCTATACCGCCGCTCGCCATGCACCACGGCCAGCTTGTCGGGGTAGATCGCCGCCGCGCGCGTGAGAAACCCAAGCGGCGTCAGCGCCGCGTTGTTCGCCGGATTGCGCGCAAGATGCGGCGCATCATAGATCCGTTCCATGCCGCCATCCTTTGCCGGCGAACCGGCAGCGTCAAGCGGTAGCCCACGCACCAACGGCGATCGCGTTTGGCAATCCTCTCCCTCTCCCATCGAGGGGACATCGAGGGGGAGGCCTACAGAAGCTGTGTAAGATCGATCCGGAACACCAGCTTGGTCTTGCCGCCAAGCGCCGGGCGGGTGCCGATCAATTCGCCGCCATTCCTAAGGATGACCCGGCGCGAGGGTTCGTTGTCGTCGTCGCAGGTCAATTCGACACGGCCGAGCCCGACTTCGCGCGCGACCGGCAGCATCAGCGCGAGCGCTTGGGTCGCATACCCGCGCCGCCGCTTCCACGGCACGACCGCATAGCCGATATGGCCGGAGACATACTCGGGCAATTCGTCGCTGCCCGGGACATAACGCAGATTGATGACCCCGCAGAACTCGCCGTCATCGATCCAGTAGACCCGGCCGGGCAAGCGCGGCACCACGCGGCCCGAGGCGATGACGACGGTCCCGTCCTGGCGGGTCAATTCGGCGAGAAACGCGTGCCGGTCGCGGCGCAACGCGGCGAGCTGCTCGGCGCTGCCGTCGCGCTCGGTGTCGGGCGACCACCCCGCGGCGAGCGCCGCCTCGTATTGCGCGAGCTGGCCAAGGCTCGGGGCCATCAGGCGAAGAGCGTCTGCGGCCGGCAACTCGGCGGCGCCTCAGGCGCCCATCAACCGGGCGATGCGCTCGCGGTGCCAGGTGGCATCGCCCAGCGCAATCTCGGAGGCTTTGGCGCGCTTCAAGTAAAGCTGGAGGTCGTGCTCCCAGGTCATGCCGATGCCGCCATGCAGCTGGATCCCGGCGGCACACACCTTGCGGCCGGCGTCCGAAGCGGCGGCCTTGGCCATCGACACCGCAATCCCCGCATCGGGTTCCTCTTCATCGACCGCCCAGGCGGCGTAATAGGTCAAGGATTTGGCGTTCTCGATCTCGATCAGCATGTCGGCGCATTTGTGCTTGACGCCCTGGTAGGTGCCGATCGGCTTGCCGAAGGCGGTGCGCAGCTTGGCGTATTCGACCGTCATGTCGAGGACCCGCTGGGCGGCGCCGCAGATTTCGGCCGACAGCGCCACCGCGGCCTTGTCGGTGACCCGGCTCAGCGCCGGCCAGCCGTCGTGCAGCTCACCCAGGAGCGCGGTTGCCGGCAGCGCGACGTTGTCGAATTTGACTTCGCACAATTTGCGCGTCTCGTCGACCGAGGGGAGAAGTCGCGCCGTGATCCCGGGCGTTCCCTTGGACACGAGAAAGAGGCTCACCCCGTCTTCCATCGTGCTGCCATCGCGGGTGCGCGCGGCGACCACCAGCACATCGGCGAGATGGGCGTCGGGCACAAAGAGCTTGGTGCCGGAGAGGGTGAAGGCGCCGCGCGTCTCGCGCGCGCCGAGGGTCACGCCGGCGGCATCCCAGCGCGCGTTGGGCTCGGTTGCCGCGAGCGTCGCCTTTATTTCGCCGGCGGCGATGCGCGGCAAGAATTCGCGGCGCTGGGTCGGCGATCCGGCCTCGGCGATCATCGCACCGCCAAGCAGCACGCTCGCCGGATACGGCCCCGGCATGACCGCGCGCCCGATTTCCTCCATCAAGACAACGAGATCGACGAGGCCGAGCCCACTGCCGCCGTCTTCCTCCGGATAGGTGATGCCGAGCCAGCCCTGGTCGGCGAGCTTCTGCCAGAATTCGGGCGTCACCGCATCCTCGGTCGCCATCATTTGACGGACAAAGCTGGTCGGGCACTCGCCGTCGAGAAATTTGCGCGCGGTGTCGCGCAAGAGCTCCTGCTCTTCGGTAAAGCCGATGTCCATTACGCCCTCCCGGACCGCGAGCCTCGCTCAGAACGGCACCGTGCCTCTGACAACGCTACGGTGCATGACGCGCCGGTATTTCTCCACCTCGTAGTTGGCGACCGCGCGGTGGAGGAGACAGCGATTGTCCCACATGATCAAATCGCCGACGCGCCAGCGATGGGTATAGACAAAGCACGGCTGCGTCGCGTGCTCGAGAAGCTCAGCGAGAAGTGCGGTGCCCTCTCCTTCGGGCAGGCCCCGAATTTGCGTCGAGTGATTGCCGATGTAGAGCGATTTTGCGCCGGTATCGGGATGGGTGCGCACCAGCGGATGGTCGACCGCCGGCCGGCTGTCGTCGAAGGCCGGGCGAAAGACCACCCTGAGTCCGGCGATGCGGCGCTTCATTTCCGGCGGCAACGCGGCATAGGCCGGCGCCATATTGGCGAATTCGGTGTCACCGCCGGCGGGAGGCAGCTCGACCGCATAGAGCATCGTCAGCATCGGCGGGGAGGGGTGGTAGGGCTTATCGGTATGCCAGTGGTAATTGGCGGCCTTGGAGATCCTGAACGTCGGCTTCCCATCCGGGCCGAGGTTCGACATCACATGGGCGACGCCATAGCGCTTGGTTTCGCCGCGATGCGCGCCGTGGGCCTCGACCTCACCGAAATTCGCCGCGAACAGGAATTGCTGCTCCCGGCTCAGCGATTGTTCGGGGAAGACGACGACATGATGGGCGAGAAAAGCCGCGACGAACGCTCCCTTCGCCGCCGCCGAGAGCGGCTGCGCGAGGTCGATGCCGCTGATCGCGACACCGCCGGCCGGCGACAGGCGTGCGCCGACGCAAGTTTCGATCCCGGCGCCGGCCGGGACCCACCGCGAGGCGGGCTCAATCGCGGCGGAGCGAGCACAATGGTTCATGCCGCGCCCAGTTTGTCCGCGTGGATGATGAGCGGGTCCCGGCCTGCGCCTGGATCGCGGTAGAGGGGCATCACTCAACCCCGCGGCAATCCGAGCACGCGTTCGCCGATGATGTTGCGCTGAATTTCGCTGGTGCCGCCGGCGATCGTGTATTGCCGCGCACCGAGCACCCGGTGGAGCCAGCGCGGCGCGTCGGGCACCGCCTCGGTCGGGGTGTCGAGCGTTGCGTAGGGGCCGAGCAAGGTCGCCGAGAAATCGGCGATCCGCCCCGCCAATTCCGAGCCGAACAGCTTCAATATCGAGCCTTCCGGACCGGGCGGCTCGCCGCGCAGCCGGCGGCTGAGGCCGCGCAGCCGGGTCACCTGCAGGGCCTTGGTTTCGATCGCCAGCTGCGCCAATTGCTGGCGGATATGCGATTCGCGCCACGCCGGCTCCTGGCGGTTGGGGAATTGCTTGGCGAGTTCGACGAGGCGAGCGATCTGGGCGGCATGGTCGCGCCCTCCCGCCCCGCCGCGCTCGAACATCAAGGTCGTCGTCGTCACCTTCCAGCCCTCGTTCAATTTGCCGACGAGGTTTTCCTTCGGCACTACGACATCCTCGAAAAACACCTCGTTGAAGTGCCGATGGCCATTCAAAAGCACCAGCGGGCGCACGGTGACACCCGGGGTTTTCATGTCGACCAGCAGATAGGAGATGCCGTGGTGCTTGGGCGCCTCGGGGTCGGTGCGCACCAATAGGAAGCACCAATCGGCGAAATGTGCGCCCGAGGTCCACACCTTCTGCCCGTTGACGACAAAATGGTCGCCCTTGTCCACGGCGCGGGTGCGCAAGCTCGCCAGATCCGAGCCGGCGCCGGGCTCGGAATAGCCCTGGCACCAGATTTCGTCGGCGCTCAAAATCTTCGGCAGATAACGCTTTTTTTGTTCTTCGGTGCCCCAGTGAATGAGCGTCGGGCCGAGCAGGCCGAGGCCGCTGGCACAGGGCAGGATCGGCGCGCGGGCGCGGAAATACTCTTCGTCCCAGATCACCTGCTGCATGAAATTGGCGCCGCGCCCGCCATACTCCTGGGGCCAGGAGATCCCGACCCAGCCGGCCGCGTGCATCTTTTTCTGCCAGGCGATGCGTTTTACGAGGATGTCGCGGTCGGGCGAGATGCGCTGGTCCTGCGCATCCTCGATCTTGAGATCGTCGGGGAGGTTGGCGTCCAGCCAAGCGCGGAACTCGGCGCGGAAGGCGGCATGCTCGGGCGCGTCGGCGAAATCCATGGCGGGTCCTCCCCTGAGAGGCCTAGGATAGCCGGCCTCACCCTCTGTTGTCATCCCGGCGAAAGCCGGGACCCACCGATGGGCCACGCATCCGCGCCAATTTGGCACGATCGACCAGCCCGGCTTGCATGGGACGCATTTTGCATGACAATGGGTCCCGGCTTCCGCCGGGATGACGGCTGTGGGGATGGAAAAATGCTGAGCCGGAACCAGATCGAGCAATACCGCTATGACGGCTATCTGTTCCCGTTCCCGGCGCTGTCCGCGGCGGAACTAGCCGAGTGCAACGCCGGGCTCACCCGCTTTGAACGCTGGCTCGGCAAGCCGGTCAACCAAGGCGATTTTCGCTGGCGCTCGGCGAGCTATGTGATGCTGCCGTGGGTCGACGCGCTGGTGCGTCACCCGAAGGTCCTCGACGTCGTCGAGGAGCTGATCGGCCCCGACATCCTTGTCTACACCGCGACCTGGTTCATCAAGGAGGCAGAGAGCCCGACCTTTGCCGCATGGCATCAGGATTCTACCTATTTCGGCCTCGATCCGCACGAGCACGTCACCGCCTGGGTCGCGTTTAGCGAGGCGGGGGCCGATGCAGGCTGCATGGAGGTCCTGTCGTCCCAGGGCAAGCCGCGACAGCTGGCCCACGCCGCGCTGCGGCTCGAGAACAGCATCAATGGCGCCGGCCAGGCAATCGTCGAACCCTTTGACGAGCGCCATTCGGCGATGATGGCGCTGGAGGCCGGCAGCTTCTCATTGCACCACACGCTGTGCCGCCACCGCTCGGCGCCGAACCGGGCGGATCACCGCCGGATCGGCCTCGGCATCAGCTATATTCCGGCGCATTGCCGCCTCAACGGAACGGTGCGGATGTGCGCCCGGCTCGTGCGCGGGAAAGACAGCGGCGGAAATTTCGACCTGATCCCGGCGCCTGAGGGCGAGCTGCATCCGGCCGCGCTCGAACGCCACGAGCGCGTCTACCGCGCCTACCGCGACAATTACGCCGAGCAGATCGTCGCGCACGAAGAGGCGTTTACCGCCGCGCCGGCTTAGCGGTTTTGCCCTCTCAACCCACCCTCTCCCCCGGCGGGCCGGTGGGAGAGAGGGTAACAATCGGCTACGGGAACAATTGCTCCCCGGTCTCGGCATCCTCGACGAGGATGGCACTCATCGGGCAACTCTCCGCGGCCTCGAGGATCTGTTCGACCGGGTCTGCGTCCGCATCGACCGCTTCCGACTGGCGGTCGTCATTGAGTCGGAAGACATGCGGAGCGAAGGTCTCGCACATGGCGTTGCCGACGCAGAGGTTGTGGTCGACCCGGACGCGCACCTTCTTGGCCATCGCCGCCCCCTATTGCCAGTGGATCGGCAGCGACTTCAGCGACCGGAACGTGATGCTCGGATGATATTCCAGCGCCGTGTTGTCGAGCCGGAAGCCGGGGAAGCGTTCCGCCAGCGCCTTGAAGACCTCCTGGCCCTCGACCCGTGCCAGCGTCGCTCCCAGGCAATGGTGAATCCCCGAGCCAAAGGCCACATGCTGGTTCGGCCAGCGGGTGATGTCGAAATTATCCGGCTCGGCGAACATTGCGGGATCGCGATTGGCCGAGGAAATAAACCACCGCACGCGGTCGTCCTTCTTCAGCATCTTGCCGCGCATCTCGACATCCTCTGACGCGATCCGCTGGATTGATTTGACCGGCGAATCGTAGCGCAGGCATTCCTCGGTCGCCAGCTTGGCGGCGCCGGCCGGATCCTTTTTCAACAAGGCCCATTGGTCGGGATGCTGGATGAACGAGAGTGTCCCGTTGCACAACAGGTTGATCGTCGTCTCGTGGCCGGCAAGGAGCAGGAGCGAGGTGTTGACCAGTACCTGGTGCCGGGTGAAGATTCCGGCCTTTTCGCCGCTCGCCAACACCGAAATGAAGTCGTCGCCCGGGTTGACGATGCGTTCGTCGACCAAGGGCGAGACGTAGTCGATCATCCCCTTCATGCCTTCGGTCAACAGCCGCATCCGGTCATGTTCGCCGCGACCGATGTAGAGGAGCTTTTCGGCCAATTCCCGGATGTGCGGCCGGTCGGGCTCGGGTACGCCCATCATCTGGGCGATCACCATCACCGGCAGCGGGGTTGCGAGGTCGCGCATCACGTCCATGCGCCCGTTCCGCTCGGCGGCGTCGAGCAGCTCCTTCACCGCCTTCTGGACAAACGGCCGCCACTCTTCCAAGGATTTCGGCGTGAAGTAGCCGTGCACCACCTTGCGCATCTCCAGATGATCCGGCCGGTCGTGCTGGATGAACTGGTCGCCCTGATAGTTCCGCACGTATTCGTAGAGACCCAGATCCGACTCGTCGATTGCCGGGTAGGCCGGCCGCGGGTCGTTCTTGAAGACGGCGGATGAAAACAGCTCGTGATGACGGGTCAGCCACACCAGATCGTCATGGCGCGTGATGACCCATACCTCGTAGGTTTCGTTCCAGTGTACCGGGTCTTCGTCTCGCAGCCGGCCATAATAGCCATAGGGATCGGCGATGACATCCGGGGTGAACATGTCGTCTTGCAGCGCGGTGCTCATTCCTCCCTCCGATGATTTTTATACCGGTGACTTTTTTACCTGACCGCGGGCCCCGATCGGGTCCCGCGGTCACCGGTTTTTGTCGTCAGTTCAGGCCATAGAACGCCATCGCGCCGCCGGCCATCACCTGGTGCTGGGTCTTGGCCGACAGACCGACGAGCTGCTTTCTCACCATGTCGGGCGCGCCGGGGAAGAACCCGTCCGGGTGCGGATAGTCGGTCGCCCACATGATCTTGTTCGGCCCGACATAGTCGGCCAGCACGTGGAGGCTCCCCTCGACCGGCTCGAACGAAATCCAGCAATTGCGCCGGAAGAGGTCGGAGGGCCGGGTCGTGAGGCCCGAATCGTTGAACCCTTGATCATCGAAATGGCGATCCATCCGGTCGAGCCACGGGGCGATCCAGCCGCCGCCCGATTCGAGGAAGCCGATGCGGATCTTGGGATGCTTCTCGCACACCCCGCCCCAGATCACCGACAGGCAGACCAGCATCATCTCCATCGTGTGGCTGACGATGTGCCGCGCCCCGCGCCCCTCGAAGCGGTCGACGCCGACCGTCGGCATGCCGCTCGAGGCGCCCTCATGGAAGCCGATCGAGAAGTCGAGATCCTCGGCGGCGGCCCAGAACGGCTCGTACATCGGGTCGCTCATCATCTTGAGACCGTGGTAGGGGTTCGGCCTCAGGAAGCCACCCTTGAAGCCGAGCTCCTTCTTGGCGAAGCGCATCTCGGCGATCGCCAGGTCGACATCCTGCATCGGCAGCATGGCGACCCCGAACAGGCGGTCGGGATAGGGCTTGCAATAGTCGGCGAGCCAGCGGTTGTAGGCGCGGCAGGTCGCGGCGGCGAGGTCGGGGGCATGGATCGCGCCGGCGAAGAGGCCGAGGCTCGGATAGAGGAAGGCGGCGTCGATGCCGTCGGCATCCATGTCGGGGATGCGCTTATGCGGGTCGAACCCGCCGGGCTTACCCTCCTTGTATTCCATCGTGTCACCGGCGACGACCCCTTGGCGCGCGCCGACCGCGCCGATCCGGCCGATGCCGCGCTGGCCGTCACCGACCGCGTGCTCCTCGATGATCAGGCGCTCCTTGCCGTTCGCCATCTTCTCGATGCGCGGCGCCCGGTCGCGAAACTTGGGGTCGATGTATTGGTTCCACAGGTCGAGCGGCTCGAGGATGTGACCATCGGCATCGACGACGTTGTAGGCGCGAGTCATCAGCAAATCCTCCGGGAGTGAACACAAGGATGCGGCATCCTAGCGCAGCCGCGCCCTTGAGGCGAGAGTCGAATGTCGTTCAGCATGCCGAACGGGCCGAAATTCTTCCCCTCCGCCCCAGGGGCCGTGATTGACTTCGGCCTGCTTAAAAGCCGCCGCGCGGCTGACCTATCCTGCTAACATGGGTGGCAGTCTTGTTCGTGATCTTCCAAACGCCGTTAATCTTCAGCAGATTATGGAAATCGATGAACTCGTGTGGCGCACGGTACCAGCTGAGCTGAACCGCGGCGGCATCACCCACATGGGTCACCGAAATGAACCGACCCACGACACCCCAGCTCGGCGCTGCGGCCCACGTCTCGAATCTCTCTGAGATCAGACGTTTATGAGGCGTGCCGTCACTTTCGATATGGAAAATCCAAGCATCTTCATGAAACGCCTCCCTGAACTTATTGATGTCATTGTCGTTAAAACCATCGAGGTATAGCTGCATCACTCGAAGAATTTCATCGTAATCCTTCGTTCTCTCAGTCATCGCGGTCTCCGCTTGCTCGAAATCGATGCTGGCCCTCTTGCATGCGAGCCATGGCTTTCGCTGGAGCTGCCGACTAGCTCAGTCCGTAGAAGCCCATCGCGCCGCCAGCCAGGACCCCGTGCTGGGTGGCGGCTGAGGTCCCCTTCAGGCGCTCGCGCACCATGTCGGGGGCGCCGGGGAAGAAGCCGTCGCGGTGGGGGTAGTCGGTCGCCCACATGATCTTGTTGGGACCGATGTAGTCGGCGAGCACGTGCAAGCTGCCTTCGACCGGCTCGAACGAGATCCAGCAATTGCGCTGAAAGAGTTCGCTCGGGCGCGTCTTGAGGCCGCTATCGTTAAAGCCCTGATCGTCGAAATGGCGATCCATCCGGTCGAGCCAAGGGGCGATCCAGCCACCGCCCGACTCGAGAAAGGCGATGCGGATCTTCGGATGGCGCTCGCAGACGCCGCCCCAGATGACGCTCATGCACACCAGCATCATCTCCATCGTGTGCGAGATGATGTGCCGTGCGCCGCGGCCGTCGAACCGGTCGACACCGACGGTCGGCATGCCGCTCGAGGCCCCCTCATGGAAGCCGATCGCGAAATCGAGGTCCTCGGCGGCGTTC
>DASYZD010000286.1:0-1793 GCA_035946655.1 Allostellaceae bacterium
GGCATTATCAAGCGGCATCGGATGTCTTTGCGAAGAGCGGGCGTAAGGCGGCCACCCTATCGGTTCGGCGCGCGGCCGACAATCAGACGGGGCTTATCCGCGACCCCGCCACCTGTTCCGCCTGTTAATACCGGGGAAAACAGGTGGTCCCCCGCGCTCCCGATCAGCCGAGCGACAGCCCATCATTGAGGCGGTGTGCGTTTCGCATCGCGGCCTGGGCGAGGACAGGATCGCCGAGGAGGTCCTCGGCGGAGCAGCCGAGGGTCTGGCAAACCGTCCCGAGTTCGGACAATTTCAGGCGCCGGTATCCGAGTTCGAGCCGGGTGAGGGCGAGGTGCGGCAACCCGATGAGGGCGGCGCATTGCACCTGGATCATGCCGAGGGCGCGACGGCGTTCGCGCAATCGCGTGCCAATGCGAGCGCGCATCGCGTCACCACGGTTCATCGTTTATGCTCCCTCGAGGCTTCAATCGGGATACGGCGATCGTATACCTTAAGTCGCAATTATTTTCAATAGGAATATGCATTAATGGGACAATTTGACACCAAGACCGCCAGCGCCGCACCGGACGTCATCGCCACCGATGGCTCAGAGGTGCGCGTCTTGTGTGTGGCCTCGCGCGGGGGGATGGCGGTGTTCACCCTCGCCCCCGGCATGGTTGCGAACGCAGTGGCGCATCGCAGCGTCGAGGAGATCTGGTATGTGGTGCGCGGCCGGGGGCGGATGTGGCGCCGATCGGGGGCGTGCGAGGGGATCGCCGAACTCGCCGCGGGAGCGTCGCTCAGCATCCCGACCGGCACCCATTTCCAGTGGCGCTGCGATGGCGAGGAACCATTGGAGGCTGTGGCGGTGACGATGCCACCTTGGCCGGGAGACGGCGAGGCATACATCGTCGAAGGTAAATGGAGACCGACGGTGTGAACCGGTGCGGCGCGTCGAGCGTTGTGCAAAGATCGCCCAGTCGGGAGAAAAGGGAGCGGCAGGATGAGCGCATGGGGTTTGCCGCGGGCCGAGGGTCCGGAACAGGTGGGGTTGTCGGCGGCGCGGCTGCAGCGGCTCGCCGCAATCATCTGGCAGGATATCGAGCAAAAGCTGATCCCGGGCGCCGTCCTCGTCGTCGCGCGCGGCGGGCGCGTTGGCTACGGCGAAGCCTTCGGCTGGCGCGACCGCGAGGCCGGGGCACCGATGAGCGGGGATGCGATCTTCCGGGTCGCCTCGATGACCAAGCCCCTGACCTCGGTGGCGGCGATGATGCTCGCCGAAGAAGGGCGGCTGGAGATCGCCGCGCCGGTGGCGAATTACCTGCCGGAATTCGCCGAGCTGACGGTCGGGGTCGAGCGCAAGAAGCCACAGCGCACGATGACCGTGCAGGACCTGTTGCGCCATACCTCCGGGCTGACCTATGCGCAATTCGGCGATTCGCCGGTACAGATGGTGTGGCGCGACGCGGCGCTGATGGACGAAGGCCAGACCAACGCCGAATTGGCGGCAAAGCTCGCCCGCCTGCCGCTGATGTTCGAGCCGGGGACGACCTGGGAATACTCGATGTCGACCGATGTCCTCGGGCGGGTCGTCGAGTTGGTGTCGGGGAAGTCGCTCGCCGATTTTTTCGCGGAACACATCACGGGGCCGCTCGGCATGGCCGATACCGGGTTTGTTGCAGAGGGCGACCGCGCGGCGCGGCTCGCCGAGCCGCAGGTCGATCCGGAAACCGGCGCCCGCCCGCCGATGCGCAACGTGACAAAGCCCGGCAAGTGGCATTCGGGAGGCGGCGGCGCGGTGTCGACGGCGG
>DASYZD010000287.1:0-12747 GCA_035946655.1 Allostellaceae bacterium
CGTGTTCGACCAGCTGCTGGGGCTCGACCCGTCAACGGTCAATTGCACAGCGGCCAGCCGCTTCGACGGCGGCACGGCAAGCGCCTCGGGGCCAAACGCCCCGCCGCTGGTCAAATGCGCCCGGGAGGTGCTGAGCCACGATTTCCTCGCGCCGACGATCGGCGCCCTCCTATATCCCGACCTGGTCCAGCGCTTTCTGCCATTCCCGCTTTTGCCGGATCGCGCCGCTGCGATCGAGAAAGCCTTTGAGACCGGCTGGGATAAATCGGTGCCGGCCGCCTATGCCGGTAGCTTCGCCAAGCCCTTCGCGCCGTTTCGGGCAAATGCCGGGGCGCCGCGGCGTCCGGTGCTGCTGTTGAACGGCACATCGGTCAACACCGGGCAGCGGCTGATCACCAGCAACATCGGGGTCGACGACGTCAGCTTTCCCGACGCCATCGATTTCCTCGATGCGTTCAAGGGCACGCTGCGCGTCAGCACCGCGGCCAACAACGCTGCCCGGTTCCCCTATATCGAGCCGGGCGGGGCGTATTGCGGCAAGAACTGCGGGCGGGATTACGTCGTCGATGGTGGCTATTTCGAAAATTTCGGGGCCGCCACCGCCGAGGATCTGATCGAGCATATCGAGCGTGTATCGCCTGACCCGAAGCGCGTCTGGATCGTCATCGCGATCAGCAGCGACCCCGATCTCGGCGATTACAAATACGACGAATTCGCCCGGGAGTGCTACCGTCCGGGCGCCGCGCCGACACCCTTGCGCGTTGCCGCCGAGCTGACGATCCCGCCGATCGGGCTCTACCGCACGCGCACGGCGCGCGGCGGGTATGCAACCAAGACGTTGCGCCACCGCGTCACCGAGGATCTGCACGGTGCCTACATCGCGTTCCGCATGACCAGGCCGGCGAATGAAGCCGGTCCGCCATTGGGCTGGGCGCTGTCCGATCAGGCGCGCATGTCGATCGACGCCGATTTGACCCGCTGTCCCAACGAGAAGGCGCGAGCCCGGGTCAAAACCATCCTCGAAGGATCGTGGTCCCCGCAGTGACTGGCTGGGGTTGCCTGCGCGAGATCGCACCATCCCGCTTTCGCTCGGTCCCTGCTGCGTCTAGGCTCGGCCGACGGGGCAGGAGGGCAGGATGGAAATCGAAGCCGCCATTTTCCGCAAGGTCAAGGAACCGCTGACGATCGAGGCGGTCGATATCGACAACCCGTGGGGCCGCGAAGTCCTGGTGCGCACCGTCGCGACCGGGGTCTGCCACAGCGACCTGCACGTCGTCGACGGGGTCGGCCGCTTCCCCCTCGACCGGCCGATCGTCTTGGGCCACGAGGGCGCCGGGATCGTCGAGGCGGTCGGCGCCGATGTGACCAGTGTGCGGGTGGGCGACCATGTCGTCGCCTGTCTCTCGGGCTTCTGCGGCAGCTGTCCGCAATGCCTCGCGGGTCACCCCAATCTGTGCACCGGCGGCATCGTTGCGCGGCCCGACAGCGCGGCGCCGCGCCTGTCGCAGAACGGCCAGCCGCTGCGCCAGTTCATCGCCATTTCGAGCTATGCCGAAAATATGCTGCTGCACGAGAATTCGCTGGTGCGGATCGATCCCGAGATCCCGCTCGACCGCGCCGCCCTCGTCGGCTGCGGCGTCTTGACCGGGGTCGGCGCGGCGCTGCGCAGCTCCGGCCTCCAGGCTGGGCAGACCGTCGCCGTCTTCGGCTGCGGCGGGGTTGGCCTCTCGATCATCCAGGGCGCGCGCATCGGCGCGGCGCGCCGGATCATCGCCGTCGACAGGTTTCCCCAAAAGGAGGAGATGGCAAAGCGGGCCGGCGCGACCGATTTCGTCAACAGCGCCGAAGAAGACCCGGTGAAGGCGGTGCGCGCGTTGACCGGCGGGCTCGGCGTCGATCACGCCTTCGAGGCGGTGGGGTTGCCTGCGCTCTGCCGCCAGGCGATCGAGTCGCTCGCGATCCGCGGCACCGCGACGATCGTCGGCGTGCTTCCGCCCGACGCGACGATCGAGTTCCCGTGGATGGCGATCCGCCCGGAATGCAAAGTGCAAACTTCGCGGATGGGCTCCAACCGCTTCCGCATCGATATCCCGCTCTACCTCGATTTCTACCGCCAGGGCCGCCTCGATCTCGACGGCATGGTGACCAAGCGCGGCCACCTCGGCGACATCAACGAAGCCTTCCGCGCCATGAAGGCGGGCGAGGTCGCCAGGACCGTGCTGACGTTTGATTGAGGAGCGCTACGATTTCCGCCGCGGCATGGCGCAACTCTCCAAAAGCCTGAAATCGGGCGCGGGCTGCAGCCAATCGGAAGCAGGCGCCGCCGCCGAGATGCCCGCCAACATCTACCGCTATGTTCTGACGACGAGCGGCTGGCACCAGCTCTCGCTGGCCATTTTGACCGCTGCGGTATTTCTCCTCGAAATCGTCCCCCTCGAATTGCAGCGCCGGGTCGTCAACGATCTCGTCAAGGAACGTGATTTTCGCTTCATTATTACCCTCTGCGCGGTTTACGCCGGCGCGGTCCTGGTGCAGGGCGGCACCAAGCTCGTGGTCAATCTCTATCGCAGCTGGGTCGCCGAGCGTGCCACCCGCGATCTGCGCCGCCGGGTGCATCTCCTCGTTAGCTCGACTTCGGCCGCCTCATCTACGGTGGAGGCGGAAGGGGTGCAAGCGTCGATGATCGTCGCCGAAGTCGAGGGGATTGGCGGATTTGTCGGCGCGAGCGTCTCCGAGCCCCTGTTGCAGGGCGGCATCCTCCTGTCGGTCTTGGCCTACATGATCCATGTCGATTTCTGGATGGCGGCGACAGCGTTCCTGCTCTTCGTGCCGCAACTGATCTTCGTTCCCCTGATGCAGGGCGCGATGAACCGGCGAACCCGGGCGCGGGTCCAGATCATCCGGCTGCTCAGTATCAGCGTCATCGAGGGGGTCGCCGGCGACGCGGCGCACGATCGGCTCGACGACCAGCGCATCGAGCGCGTGTTCGAACTCAACATGGGGATCTACCGATTCAAGTTCTCGATGAACTTCCTGATGAATTTGAGTACGCAGCTGCAGATCATTGGCGCGCTTCTGGTCGGCGGCTGGGCGGTCTTTACCGATCAACTGGAAGTCGGCGGGGTCGTCGCCTTCATCTCCGGGATCGGCCGGATCACCGATCCGTGGGGCGACCTGGTCAACTACTTTCGCGAGGTCAACATCGCGCAGGTCAAATACGCCCTCGTGCGGGACGCGATCAATCAACAGGCGCACGATAAGATGCCGGACGAGGGCTGAACGGAGAGCGGGTATTCGCGCGGCGAATTCGGCGTAGGATCGCCCGCATTCGAGGGCCGGAAGCCAAGGGAGGGGCACATGCACGCCATTCGCATCGACCGGGGAAAGCCGCTCGCCGAGGAGTCCCATCTCGGCCACAACCGCTATCACCCGGACATCGCGCCGGCCGCCGAAGTGGGCGAGGATGAGGAGATCGCGCTGGAGACGCGCGACGCGCTCGACGGCCAGATTACGCCCGGCATGGCCGCCGCCGATCTGGCGTCGGTTGATGCGGGCGCCGTCCATCCGCTGACCGGGCCGGTCTTCGTCAAGGGCGCGGAAGTCGGCGACATCCTCGAAATCGAGTTCACCGACATCATCGCCCAACCCACCGCGTTCAGCTGCATCATGCCGGGGCTCGGCTTTCTGCGCGATGTTTTTACCGCGCCGTTCCTGGTGCATTGGCGGATCGCTGACGGCTGGGCCACCTCGGCGCAGATCCCGGGCGTGCGCATCCCGGGGGCGCCGTTCATGGGCGTGTCTGCGGTGGCGCCCTCGGCCGCCAAGCTAGCCGAATGGACGGCGCGCGAGCAGCGCGTCATCGACAAGGGCGGGTTTGCGCTGCCGCCCGACCCGGCCGGTGCGGTCCCCGCCGGACGCTGCGCCCTCGCCGGGCTGCGCACATTGCCGCCGCGCGAGAACGGCGGAAATTTCGATGTGAAGCAGCTGACCCGGGGCGCCAAGCTCTATCTTCCGGTGTTCGTGGCGGGCGGCCTGTTCTCGACGGGCGATGGGCATTTCGCGCAGGGCGACGGTGAGGTGTGCGTGACCGCGGTCGAGATGGGCGCCACGGCGATCGTCCGCTTCAAGGTGCACAAGGGCCTGGCGAACCGGCGTAAATTCAGTTCCCCGGTGTTCTCGCGCACGAGCTTTTTCGCCGAGCCGCGCTTCGCCGCGCCCGAACGCTTCCTCGGCGTCATGGGGATGCCGATCACCGCGGCCGGCGAGATCGAGGCGGAAAACCTGACGCTCGCCTGCCGCAACGCCGTCCTCAACATGATCGGATTATTGCAGGAGCGCGGCTTCAGCCGTGAACAGGCCTATGTGATCTGTTCGGTCGCGGTCGATCTGCGCGTCTCCAATGTCGTCGACGTCCCCAACTACGTCGTCTCGGCGCTGCTGCCCGAAGCGATCTTCGATGGCGATTAAGCCGCGCCTCCGTTACGGTGGCGGCTGAAGTTGCTCCTCGACCCGCCGCACGCGATTGGCAAGACGCCCATGCTGGCTGTGCATCGCCCGCAGCTCGGTCAAGACCAGCCCCACGGTGCCGTCCAGCCGCGTGACCATCGCGGTCACCACCTGCGTATCGTCGCGCATCGAGGACATTTCGTCGAAGAGCCGCTGCTGCTGGCGCGCCAGAAATTCGAGTGTGATCGGTTCGTCGGCCATGCCGCGGATGTTATACGTCTTCCCCGCCGATGCAAGTGAGGGCGCCAATGCTGACCACCACACGAGACATGATCCTGCCGACCGCGATCACCGGGTCCTATCCGCGCCCGTTATGGTACGAGGCCAACCTCGAGGGCCGCTCGTTCAAGACGATGATGGGCGATTCCCTGTTCCGCGAGCAGTACCTCGACGCCGTCGCCGCGATCATCAACGCCCAGGAGGCCGCCGGGCTCGACATCGTCACCGACGGCGACAGCCGCTTTGATCTCGCGGTCGGCGGCAAGTCGTGGTTCTTCTACCCGATCGAGCGCCTGACCGGGGTCAGCGGCCACCGCGACACCTCGCGCGGCTGGATGCAGCGCCACGGGCTCAAGCCCGGCAAGATCCTCTGGGAGGTGCAGGAGGCCTATCAGCCCGGCATCGTCACCGAGAAACTCGGGCGCGGCCCGCTCGAATATTCGGCGATCTGGCAGGTCGCGCAGCGGCTTTCCGACCGCCCGGTCAAGTTCGGCGCGATCTGCGCCCCGGCCCTCGCCTCTATGCTGTGGGACGAGCACTATCACGACGACCAGGCGCTCGTTCTCGATCTCTGCGACATCATGAATGCCGAGTTCAAGGAGTTGGCCGCCGCCGGTTGTCCGGTGATCCAGGTCGAGGAGCCGCGCCATCATGGCCTCTCGACCCTGCCGACGTGCACCGACAAGGACCTCGAATTCCAAACGCAAGCCTTCAACCGCCAGCTCACCGGGGTCGAAGCGGAAGTCTGGGTGCACACCTGCTGGGGCAATCCCAACCAGCAGCGCGTCTACTGGGAGGTCCCGAGCTACGAGCGGGCGCTGCCGCATCTCCTCCAACTGAAGTGCGACGTCATCACCTTCGAATGCGCCTCATCGGACGGCCGCGACCTGGCGCTCTTCGCCAAATACAAGACTGACAAAAAAATCGGCATCGGCGTCGTCAACCACTGCAACACGATCGTCGAGCCGGCCGAGCATGTCGCGGGCCTCATCAGGAAGGCGCTCGAATACATCCCCAAGGAGCAGCTGGTGATCACCACCGATTGCGGCTTCGGCCGCGAGGGCCTCTCGCGCCGCATCGCGTACTATAAATGTGTCGCCCTGGTCGAGGGCACCAATATCGTGCGCCGCGAACTGGGCCTGCCCGAAGCGCACGTCCGCGCCGCCGACCCGCGGCTCTATTTCGCCACCGCAGGCCGGGATTAGCGCCGACACCCATCCTCAGGGTCGGCGCGGTTGATTGTCGAACTCGCCGGCGGCGCACCGGCGGCGATCACGGTGATGCCCCGCGCGGAAATTTCCGCCGTGAAAAAGCCGCCGCGACGCCCTTGGTCACTTCGCAGCGGTGGCGAGTTTGTCCTGCGTCTTCGTCTCGAAGTCGCTGGCGTCGTGGCGCTCGTGCAGCTGGCTCGAGGGTTCGCCGGAGAGGCGGTTGACCATGCGCCCGCGCCTGACCGCCGGCCGCTCGATGAGCATGTCGCACCAGCGCTGCACGTGCTTGTAGTCCTGCACGCTGAGGAACTCGGCCCCACCGTACTGGTTGAACTTCGCCAGCCCGCCATACCACGGGAAGATCGCCATGTCGGCGATCGTATAGTCGGGCCCCGCGACATACTTGCTCTCGGCCAGCCTGCGATCGAGCACGTCGAGCAGGCGCTTCGTCTCCATCGTGAACCGGTCGATCGCATATTCGATCTTCACCGGCGCGTAGGCGTAGAAATGGCCAAAGCCGCCGCCGATATAGGGCGTGCTGCCCATCTGCCAGAACAGCCACGACAGGCACTCCGCGCGCGCTGCGGTCTCGGTCGGCAGGAACTCGCCGAACTTCTCGGCCAGATAGACGAGGATCGCGCCCGTTTCGAAAACGCGGATCGGCTTCGGCCCGCTGCGGTCCACCATTGCCGGGATCTTCGAATTCGGGTTGATCGCGACAAACCCGCTGCCGAACTGGTCGCCGTCGCCGATCTTGATCAGCCAGGCATCGTACTCGGCGCCCTTGTGCCCCTTGGCCAGCAGCTCCTCGAGCATGATCGTGACCTTGACCCCGTTGGGCGTGCCGAGCGAATAGAGCTGCAATGGGTGCTTGCCGACCGGCAGCTCCCTCTCGAACTGCGCACCGGCGGTCGGCCGGTTGATGTTGGCGAACCGGCCGAGGGCCGGCTTGTTCGCCCAAACCTTGGGCGGCGTGTAATCGGACGTGTCGGTCATACGGCAAGCTCCTGGGCGTTGCGGGCGCACGCGTCTGCCGCGCGCGAACGGCGCATCTTACACGATAGCCTGCCCGCCAGGTCAAACGGCGCCTGGGACAATCGGAGCGCCGATCGGCTAGGCTGAGGCCCCCCATTACCCGCGGAGGGCCCTATGGTCGCCATAAAATCGGTCGCCCATTTCAGCATCCCGGTCAGCGATGTCGCGAAAAGTACCGGGTTTTACACCGAGATCGTCGGCTGCCGGCATCTCGCCACGGTGGGGCAGGGGACGATGGCGTTCCTCGACGCCGCCGGGACCTGCCTCATCCTCGTCAAACGCGATCCGCCGATCAACCCGGTACCCGAGAGCCACGGCGGCGTCCACCATTCCTTTGCTGTCGAGGATTATCGGGCGGCGCTCGACCATCTGCGCGCCAAGGGCATCGAAATCACCTTCGAGGAAGACCGTCAGGGCGGGGTTGTAAACGGTCCGCGCGCCTATTTCCTCGACCCCGACGGGACCGTGCTGGAATTCATCGACCTGACGAGCTATGCCGGCGCCACCGGCTGAGGGAGGACGACGATGGCAGCAAAATCCTACGTGATCGCGCTCGAAGAGCATTATCAGGACGCCGAGGTGAAGGGGCACACCGGCGGGCCGGGCACCGGTGGAGCGATGGCGGGCCTCGAGGAACGGCTCGACGATCTCGGCGCCCTCCGCCTCCGGGAGATGGACGAAGCCGGCATCGACTTCCAGGTGCTGTCGCATTCGATCCCTGGCCTCCAGGGAGTCGACGCCGCGACCGGGGTGCCGCTGGCGCGCCGCGTCAACGACCGGCTCTACGAGGCGGTGCAGCGCCATCCCGGCCGGTTTGGCGGCTTCGCTGTCGTGCCGACCGCCGATCCGCGCGCCGCGGCCGACGAATTGGAGCGCGCCGTCACCAGGCTCGGCTTCAAGGGCGCGATGATCAATGGCCTCACCGACCACCGCTTTCACGACGACGAGCGCTTCTGGCCGATCTATGAGCGGGCGCAGGCCTTGGACGTGCCGATCTACATTCACCCGACGTTGCCGCAGCCGGCCGTCATCGAGACCTATTACAAGGAGTATATGCAGAAGCATCCGGGGCTGTTGCGCGCGGGTTGGGGCTTCACGGTCGAGACCGCGACCCAGGGCATCCGCTTCGTACTCTCCGGCGTCTTCGATGCCTATCCGGGCTTGAAGATCATCCTCGGCCATATGGGCGAGGGGCTGCCGTTCTATCTCTGGTGGATCAGCCACGGGCTGCGCGGCAGCATGCGCGAAGCGACCTTCCGCGACATCTTCTGCGAGCATTTCTGGATCACCACGAGCGGCTTCTTCTCCGACCCGGCCCTCATATGCTGCATGATGGAGATGGGGATCGACCGCATCCTCTTCTCGGTCGATTACCCGTTCATGGAAAACCCGCCCGGCGCCGAGTGGATCAAGACCCTGCCGCTCTCGGCCGAAGACCGCGAGAAACTGCTCAACGGCAACGCAAGGCGGCTCCTCAAGTTGTGAACCTCGCGTCCGTCATAATCACCCCCACCCAACCCTCCCCCATCGAGGGGAGGGTTGGGTGGGGGTGATGCAGGCCAACTTACCGCGATCGCGCACGGGCGTCATCGGCGAGTTCGGTACCCGCAATTCAGTTCGGCCCGGCCTCTGAGGAGCCGGCGCTGCTTGCGTCGCGAAAGACGCGCATCAGCGGCGGCGTGCTCACCCCTCCTCATAACGGATCTCCACGACCTCGATCTGTTCGATCCCGGTCGGAGTGCGCAGATCGACCGTGTCGCCCTCGTGCGCCTTCAGGAGTGCGCGGGCGATCGGCGAAATCCAGCTCACTCGGCCGCGGTCGAGGTCAGCTTCGTCAATGCCGACGATCGTCACGGTCTTCTCGGTGCCATGCTGATTGGAGTAGGTCACGCTCGCCCCGAAGAATACCTGGTCGCGCCTTGTCTGCCGGCGCGGGTCGACCACCTCGGCGCTCTCCAGCCGTTTCGTCAGGAAACGGATGCGCCGGTCGATCTCGCGCAGCCGCTGCTTGCCGTAGAGATAGTCGCCGTTTTCCGAGCGGTCGCCATTGCCCGCCGCCCAGGCGACGATCTCGACGGTCTTCGGGCGTTCCTCGCGCAACAGGCGGCGCAGCTCCTCCTGCATCTGGCGCTGCCCCTCTGGGGTCATGTAGTTCCGGACCCCGGCGGGAATGACCGGCGCCTCGTCGGGCTGCTCAACGTCGTCGTCGGTCTCCTTGACGAAGGCTTTGCTCATCAGACTACCTTTTCCGCCCGCAGCGCGGCGATCTCGGCCCGATTGTACCCGAGGCTCATCAGGATCTCGTCGCTGTGCTGCCCAAGGAGCGGCGCCGGGCGGCGATAAGTTCCCGGGGTCTCCGACAATTCGATCGGGGTCGGCGCCAGCGGCACGGTTCCATCGATCCCGGGAAACTCGCGCTCCTCGAGGAGGTGGGCGGCGCGGATATGGGCGTCATCGAGCGCCTGTTGCGGCGAGTACACCTGGCCGGCGACGATGCTCGCCTTTTCGAGTTCGAGGAGGGCCTCGGTGCAGGTGCGGGTCGCGCACCATTCGCCCATCCGCGCCGAGACGATTTCGCCATGGTCGGCGCGCGCCTGGTCGTCAGCGAAGCGCGGGTCGTCAAGCCAATCCTCGGCGCCGATCACCCGGCACCAGCGGCGGAACATCGGCTGGCCGATCACCGTCGCGATGATCCAGCCGTCGGCGGTGCGGAATATGTCGCCCGGCGCCGAGTTGAAACCGCGGTTGCGGATCGCGGTGCGGTCGACCCCCGTCAGCGACTGCTCGATCAGAAGCGAGTTGGCGAAGGCGATCGCGGTGCGCAGAAGCGCGCCCTCGACCTTCTGGCCATGGCCCGATTTGCCGCGCTCGTAAAGCGCCGCCAGCGTGCCGAAAGCCGAGAGGCAGGCGGTGCCGAAATCGACCCACGGCACCTTGCTGGCGATCGGCTGCTCGGGCATTCCGGACAAATAGACCGCGCCGCTCATCGTCTGGCCGATGCCGTCGAAGCCGTGCTTGTGCGAGAGGGGCCCCCCGGCGCCGAACCCGGTCACCGTCGTCAGGATGATGTCGGGCTTTACTTCGCGCAGGCTGTCGAGGTCGAGCGCCAGCGAGCGCAGCACCGCGGGCGGCAGATTGGCGACGACGACATCGGCCGTCGCGACGAGCTTCTTCACGATCTCGCGGCCCCGCGGTGACGCCGGGTCGAGGGTCATGCCCCGCTTGTTGCGGTTCATCGCCAGGAACATCGCGCCGCCGCCATCGTCCCCGGCGCCGACCGGGATGAAGGAGCGGTCTTCGCCCCCGCCCAGGCGCTCGATGCGGATGACTTCGGCGCCGAGATCGCCGAGGAGCGCGGCGCAGAACGGCCCCGCGATATAGCGCCCAAAATCGAGCACGCGGATGCCGTCGAGTACACCGGGCATGGGCTTCTCTCCTTAGATCCGCGACCAGTCGAACCTGGCGCCGGCGTCATTGAGCAGCTGCGGCCCGCAGACCGCCGCGACATAGCCGTGCGGTACGTGCGAGGCTTCGACCCGGTAGCGCTGGCCGAGGATCGGTTCGACGCCCGGCCGAGCCGCCGCGAGACGCTGCGCCACCCGCGCCCCGACTGCGCGCGAAAACGGGCCGGTCTGCCGCTCGATATAGACGACCCGCAGCGCACCCGGCCGTCGCGGCTCCTGCGCAAAGCGGTCTTCAAGCCACGTGTCGATTGTTTCGATCCCCTGCAGCGGGTCACCGGCGCTGGGATCGCGCCCATAGAGCCCGTCGAACACGAAAAGCTCGTCGGGCTTCCGGCGCGCTCCGGCAATCGCGTCGACCGCCGGCATCCCGCCGCCAGAATGGCCCGACAGAATGAAGCGGTCCACGGCCAAGTCGCGGCCATCGCAAAATCGCTTGACGGCATAATCGACGAGCCGGTCGATCCCGCCATCGAGGAGGGCGGGAAAATCGTACCAGGTGTGGCGGATCCAATTGCCGCGCGGCAGGATCGCAAGGGTTGGCCGAGTGCGGCCGGTCAGGTCGAGGCCGCTGCGCGGGACCTTCTCGGCGAGCGGCATCGTCTCGCCCTGCTGCGAAAACCCGTGCAGGTGCACGACGACATCGATCGCTCGCGCAGTCGGCGGGATCGCGTTCCAGCGCAGGAAGACGTCGGGCTGGGTCCCTGCATGAGTGCGCAGTACCGGGGTCTCCCCGAGATAGGCCTCGCCCGGGCTGACGCTCTCGCCGGAGCGCCGGACGGGTAGATCCGGCATCGTTGCCAATCAGCGCTTTATGCCGGCGCGAACAGATTTTCCTTGGCCGCGGTGGCGGGCTGGCTCGCGCCCTTCGGCAGGCCACCGCCGGCAAACGCCGGGTCGCGCTGCAATGTCGGCAGCACCCGGTCGGCGAAAAGGCGCATGTTGACCTCGGCCTCCTCATGCGGCATCGCGCCGAACGAATATTCGGTGACGAGGTGGTCGAGCCCGGTCAGGCGTTGCAATTCGGCGATCTTGTCGAGGCAATCATTTGGGGTGCCGACAATCTGGATCGAGACGTAGAAATCGGTCGCCTTCTTGCGCGTCTCGGCGCTCTCGCCGATCTTGGCGTAGGTGCGCGCCATCTTGCCGTAGGTCTCGTAGCCTTTGACCGTCGAGAGATGGCCGTCGGAGAAATGGTAGTGGTCGTCGATCGACTGCCATTTCTGGCCGAGATATTTGAAGGCGCGCTCGTGCGCCTCCTCGCGGCTTTCGGCGCAGCAGACGTTGGTCAGGATGATCGGCGGGCGCGGGGTGTGCCCGGCGGCGAGCGCGATCTCGCGGTAGCGGGCGATGTCCTCGGCGGCTTTCGGCCATTCGTTCTGCATCACCATAAGCACGCCAAAGCCGAGTTTCGCCATGATCTCGGCCGAATCCGGGCTGACCGCGGAGGCATGAAACCGGCGTTCGGGGTGCGAGATCGGGCGCGGTCGGATCGCGGTGCGCGGGATCTGGAAGAATTCGCCCTGGTGCTCGAAGCTGTCCTGGCTGAGCGCCTTGACGATGATCTGCGCCGCCTCGACAAAGCGCGCCCGCGCTTCCCCCATCGGGATACGGAAGCCCTCGTACTCGACGCTTGCCGCGCCGCGGCCAAAGCCGAATACGCAACGCCCGCCGCACAGGAGGTCGAGGAGGGCGATCTCTTCGGCGACCCGCACCGGATCGTGCCACGGCAACACGATGACGGCGGTGCCGAGGGTAATGCGCCGGGTGCGCCCGGCAAAATAGCTCAACAGCTGCGTCGGCGCCGGCGACATCGCATAGCCGGTAAAGTGGTGTTCGAGCGCAAACAGTGAATCAAAACCGAGCGGCTCGGCGAGGTCGCCCATCGCCAGATGCTCGCCGACCACCGAGGCGTCCGAGCGGCCGGCCTGGCACAGCATGTTGAGCGCGATCCCGACTTTCATGGCGACCTCCGATGGATTGTCCGGCGAACGATCGGCCGATCCCGCCGTCTCGTCAACCCGGCGCCTATTGCATGACACCGCCGGTATGAACTTGACAGCTCGCGCGCCGCGTCTTCGTGATGGCGCTGAATGATGGAGGATGGCCCGTGCGGTTCGGCGATTTTCTGTTTCCCGATTGCCGCAATCCGGCGCGCGACGGCGCGGTCATCGACGAGACCGTGGCCGAGGCGCGGCTGGCGGACGAACTCGGCATCGATGTCGTCTGGCTCGCCGAGCATCATTTCGACGGCATCTCGGTTTACGCCGATCCGATAGGTCTCGCCGGCGCTCTTGCCGCCTCTCTGCGTCAGG
>DASYZD010000288.1:0-1641 GCA_035946655.1 Allostellaceae bacterium
TGCCAGCAAAAAGGCCGAAGGGGTACAGATCTTTATCGGCGCCGAAAGCCATCTGTTCGGCGTCGCCGGCTGTTCATTGATCATCGCGCCCTATCAGAACAGCCGCGAGCGGGTGATCGGCGCCATCGGGGTCATCGGCCCCACCCGGATCAACTATGCCCGGATCATCCCGATGGTGGACTACACCGCCAAGATGATCGGGCGGATCATCGGGTAATCGGGGATAATCGGGGATAATCGGGCATGATCGAGGAAAAGGAAGAGCCGGCCGCCAACGATCCCGGGGAGGATCCTCGGGAGGGCGCCGGCGAATGCGACGGCGACGGCGCGCCGGCATCGACCGAAAAGCGTCTGGCCGCGGTCGAGGCGGAACTTGCCGACACCAGGGACCGCCTGTTGCGCACCCTTGCCGAAACCGAGAATGTGCGGCGCCGCTTTCAGCGCGAGCGCGAGGATGCGCAGAAATATGCGATCTCGGGCTTTGCCAAGGAGTTGCTGTCGGCGGTCGACAATCTGCGCCGCGCGCTCGACGCGATGCCCGATGCGGACGTCACCGACCCGCGCACGCGAAGCCTGCTCGACGGGGTCGCGGCGACCGAGCGCGAACTCCTGGCCGCTTTCGAGCGCAATGGCCTGACGCGGATCGACCCCGCGGGCCAGCGCTTCGACCACAATTTCCACCAGGCGATCTTCGAAGCGGAGCGACCCGGCACCCCGGCCGGGACGGTGATCGAGGTGCTGCAGCCCGGCTATGTGCTGCACGACCGCCTGTTGCGCCCGGCCATGGTCGGCGTCGCCAAGGCCGCGCCGAAACCGCCTGACGCGGACGCCGACGGCGACAGTGCGGGGTGATCGCTGCGGTGATGGGGCCGCCTAGCGCGACCCCGGCACCAGGATATGGGGGTCGCCGTCCGGTGCGCCGGGCGGGCCGGTCGCGAGCAGCGTCCGGCCGGCATAGGCTTGGTCGTTGGCGGCGAGCGCGCTCGGCAGATAGCTGCGGGCACTACTTGGGCCTGGCGCGCCGGAGTGCAGCCCGGCCGGGGCGATATCGGCGAAAGTCACCCGCGCCGCGGCGCCCGTGACCAGCGGGTCGGTGACCCGGGTCCCGCCGTGATTGTCGGTCGAGAGCGTGAAGTTGCTCGTCACATAGGTTCCGAGCAGCGTCAGCTGGACCGACTGCGTGCCGCTGGTGACGGTGAGGACGCCGCTGCCGCTTGTCGCCTGCGTGAAGCTCGCGGTGGTAACACCCGAGGTGTAGCTAATCCCCCTCAGATCGATCCGGTCGGGCACGGCGAACCCCGAGATGACACCGGTGAAGCTGGCCCCGCCATCGAGCTGCAGCGTCCCGCCGATGACAAAGGTGACGGTGCCGCTGGCGGTGCCGCCACTCGCCACCTCGATTATCCCGCGGTCGATCGTGCCGCCGCTCGCCGTCCCGTACACGGTCTCGAGCCCACGGAGGTTGACCCTGCCGCCGTACGCCGTGCCGTAGACGATTTCGCTCCCGCCTGCCAGCAAGGTCCCGCGCGTCACCCCGCCCGAATAGACGATCTGATCACCGCCGTGCTTCACCGTGGCGCCGTGCGCCACTCCGCTCCACTCGACGATCTGCCGCCCGCCGCTGGCGACCGAGCCCCAATT
>DASYZD010000289.1:0-17060 GCA_035946655.1 Allostellaceae bacterium
CCCGCATCCCGAAGCGCGGATCACCGTGAACTTGAGAATACCGTTTCAAGGAGTCAACAAGGTCAGCGCGAGAAAACTGAGAGCGGATTCGGTCGATCGAGTATCGGAAATTTTCGTCGGACATCAGGACGTCAGATCCTCGCGGAAATGCTTCAGCACCAGCTTCACCGGGTTCATCGCCGCTTGCCCCAATCCGCAGATCGACGCGTCGCCCATGACGCGTGCGAGATCGGCGAGCAATGCCTCATCCCAATGCGGGTGGCTCATCAGCGCCACCGCCTTTTCGGTGCCGACCCGGCACGGCGTGCATTGCCCGCAGCTCTCATCCTCGAAAAAGCGCAATAGGTTGAGCGCCACGTCTTTCATGTCGTCCTGGTCCGACAACACGACAACCGCACCCGATCCAGTAAAACAGCCCTCGCTCTCGAGCGTCCCGAAATCCAAGGGGATGTCGGCGAGCGCGGCCGGCAATATGCCGCCCGAGGCGCCGCCCGGCAGGTAACCCTTGAAGGCGTGGCCCTCTGCCATGCCGCCGCAGAATTCGTCGATCAGCTGGCGCGCGGTGATCCCGGCCGGGGCGAGCTTGACGCCGGGGTCCTTGACCCGCCCCGACACCGAGAAGGTGCGCAAGCCCTTCCTCCCGTTGCGGCCCTGGCCGGTGAACCAGTCCGGCCCCTTTTCGACGATGTCGCGCACCCAGTATAGGGTCTCGACGTTGTTGATCAGGGTCGGGCGGCCGAACAGGCCGACCTGCGCGGCAAAGGGCGGCCGGTGGCGCGGCAGCCCGCGCTTGCCCTCGATCGATTCGAGCATCGCCGATTCCTCGCCGCAGATATAGGCGCCGGCGCCGCGCCGCAGATGGATCTTCGCGTGCGGCGCGAGCCCGGCCGCCTCGACCGCGGCGATCTCGCCCGCGAGGATCGCGCGGCATTGCGGGTATTCGTCGCGCAGGTAGACGTAGACCGCGTCGGCCTCGACCGCCCAGGCGGCGGTCAGCATCCCTTCGATAAAGCGGTGGGGGTCGGTTTCGAGAAAATAACGGTCCTTGAAGGTGCCGGGCTCGCCCTCGTCGGCATTGACCGCGAAGAGGCGCGGCTTCGGCTCCTGACGCACGATGCGCCACTTGCGCCCGGTCGGAAACCCGGCCCCGCCGAGGCCGCGCAGCCCGGAGTTTTCGAGCGCGGCGATCACCGCTTCGACCTGGCGGGCGCCCGAGAGGCAGGATTGCAGCAGCCGGTAGCCGCCGCCGGCGCGGTACTGATCGAGGCCGGGATAGGCCGGGATTGCGGAGTGGGTGTCGCCCGCGGCCACCGCGGCCGCGACGCTGTCCGCTGTCGCATGCTCGTGCAAGGCATGGCCGATCGCGACGACCGGTGCCTTGTCGCAGCCGCCCATGCAGGGCGCCCGGACAAAGCGCACGCGGTCACCGAGGCGGTCGCGCAGCTGATCGAGCAAAGGCTCGGCGCCATTGAGCGCGCAGGAAAGGCTGTCGCAGACCCGCACGGTCAGCGCCGGCGGCGCCGCCTCGTCCTCCATCACGATGTCGAAATGGGCGTAGAACGAGGCGACCTCGTAAACCTCTGTGAGGGCGAGGCGCATCTCTTCAGCCAAGGCCACTAGATGGCGGGCGTGGAGGCAGCCGAAATGGTCTTGCAGGAGATGCAGGTGCTCGATCAGGAGGTCGCGGCGGCGCTCGCGCTCACCGAGCAAGGCCTGAACCTCGCCGAGCGCGGCGGGGTCGAGCTGACGGCCCTTCGGGTGATCGGGCCCGCGCCGCCGCCCGGAACCGGGATGAATGCGCCGATCGTGTTTTGCCGACTGGCCCATAATTAACGCCCTAAAGTCTTACTCGTCATTGCGAGCGTAGCGATGCAATCTCGCGCCGGCTATGAACTTGCGTCGAGATTGCCGCGTCGCCCGCGGCGCCTCGCAATGACGATCAATCATTACACCGCCCCCTCGTCGTGCAGCTTGGAGATGTCCCCCGCGCCGTAGCCTAGCCAGCCCAGCACCTCGTCGGTGTGCTCGCCGAGGAGCGGCGAGCGTTTCACTTCGGCCGGCGAGTCGGAAAGCTTGATCGGCATGCCGAGCTGGACATAGCGCCCGCGCGTCGGGTGGTCGAGTTCGACGAGGTAGCCGCGCTCGTAGAGCTCCCTGTCGTCGTAAATATCTTTCATCGAGAGGATCGGGCCGCACGGGATGTCAAACTCGTTCAGCACCGCCATAACCTCGAACTTGGTCTTGGTCATCGTCCATTTTTCGATGATCGAGAAGCACTCGGGAATATGCGGGAGGCGCGCTGCCGGGGTCGCGTAATTGGGGTCGGTGATCAGCTCCTCGCGGCCGACGATTTTCATCAGCGGTTCCCAGCACGGCGGCTGGATGATCACATAGATGTAGTCGTTCTCTCCTCCCGGGGCGCAGCGCAAGGCCGAGCCGGGCTGGCCGCCGCCCGAGGCATTGCCGGCGCGCGGCACCGCATCGCCGAACTCCCTGTTCGGGTATTCCGAGAGCGGCCCCTTCATGATGCGCTGCTGGTCGCGCAGCTTGACCCGGCACAGATTTAAGACCGCGTCGGTCATCGCCACTTCGACCCGCTGGCCCTTGCCGGTTCGTTCACGCTGGAACAGCGCGCCGAGGATCCCGGCGACCAGATGCATGCCGGTGCCGCTGTCGCCGATCTGCGCGCCGGTCACGGTCGGCGGACCATCGTCCCAGCCGGTCGTGCTCGCTGCACCCCCCATGCATTGCGCGACATTCTCGTAGGCCTTGAAATCGGCGTAGCGGCCCGGTCCGAACCCCTTGATCGAGGCATAGATCACCCGCGGGTTGAGTTCCTGGAAGCGGGCCCAGGTGAAGCCCTGACGATCGAGGACGCCGGGCCCGAAATTCTCCACGACGATGTCGGAGCGCCGCACCAGCTCTTCGAGCACCGCTTTGCCGCCCGCTGATTTCAGGTTGATCGTGATCGAGCGCTTGTTGGAATTCAGCATCGTGAAATAAAGGCTGTCGGCGCCCTTCACGTCCTGCAATTGCCCACGGGTGATGTCGCCGCGCCCGGGCATCTCGACCTTGATGACGTCGGCCCCCATCCAGGCCAGGATCTGGGTCGCGGTCGGCGCCGCCTGGACATGCCCCAGATCGAGAATGCGCACCCCTTCCAATGCCTTGCTCATGTCAATCTCCAACAAACTTCCGTGCGAGGCCCAAGTGTTGGGTCGTCCCTGCGCAAGCAGGGACCCACCCTTCGCTTGCTCAACCTCCGCCGTCATGCCAGAGTAGAGTGTTCCGACTGGCCTGCTCGCCAGCAGATACACATAGAACATCGAACACGTTCATCGGTGGGTCCCTGCTTCCGCAGGGACGACATCAATTGATGCGGCGGCATCGAGGAAATCGCCGTGCTGCTCGACATGCGCAGCGAGCCCCAGCGCGTGGTCGCGCGCCAGGCGCTCGGCAAGCTCGGGATCGCGGACTTCAAGTGCCTCGATAATCCTGAAATGGTCGAGGACCGAGCGCTCCGCGCGATTATCCTGGTGGATCGTGATCTTGCGGATCGCGCGCATGTGGATGAACAGGTTTTCGGTCATCTCGGCGAGGAGCGCGCAGCCGCTCATCCTGATGATCGCCTGATGAAAGGCGATGTTCGCATCCGAATATTCGGCGAGCCGGTCGGCGTCGTTACCCGTGCGGAACTCGGTCATCAACCTGCGCAGCCCGGCAATCTCCGACTTGCCGGCGCGTTCCGCGGCGAGCCGCGCGGCCATGCTTTCGAGCCCGGCCATGACGGTGATCATCTCGACGATCTCGCGCTTCGATTTGCGCACGACGAAGATGCCCCGGCGCGGACGGGTCCGGACAAAACCCTCCTGTTCGAGGAGGGTCATCGCCTCGCGGATCGGCGTGCGGCTGACTCCGAGCCGTTGCGAAAGCCGCCGCTCGTCGAGCCGGATCTCTTGGGGCTGGTCATAGATGTCCATCGCGCAGATCGCCCGCTTTAGTGCGGCATAGGCGAGCCCGCGGAAGGTGCTGCCGGTATCGAGCCGCGATATATCGATTATCGAGCGGGGGCGCGGAATGGGTTCGGGCATGCCCTAGGTATATGGTATACCAGAGCGTCCGGCAACCCGCTTTTGCGTCTCGGAGGCGCGCGCCGGCGTCCGCACTTGACGCAACGGCGGCCAAAATTTAGGGAATTGGCGAACCGCCCTAGGGGAGGGTTTGATGGCGCAGCATCGAGCCGCCGACGATTTCAAGATGATCCGTACCCGCATCGAGGAGCTGCGCCGGGAGAGGCTGCGCGCGCAACCCCGCCCGCCGCCCGACGCTCTCATCCCTGGTCACCGCGGCCCTTGCGCCTGCGGGATGAGCCTCTTTCCTGACGAGTGCGACGGCTATTGCAAGGCGCTTTGACAGGACGAAGCCGGGCGGCGATCTATTCTGGCGGTTGCCGGGCTTTGCGGCGAGCGGCCGCCGGGTTAAGCTCATCCACGGTCCAAGAAGGAAACAGCCATGATCGACATGCATGCCCATTGGCGGCCAGCCGAAGTTGCGACGCCCTGCGCGCCCGCACCCGCGAACCGCGCATCCTGCGCAACCCCGACGGCGTTGAGGTGTTGAAGGCGCCGCGCATGGGCGAGGCGCCGCTCGCCGACGCCTTCGACGAGGTTGATTTCCACCTAGGTCGGATGGACCGCCAGGGGGTCGAGACCAGCGTCCTCTCGCTGCTCGGCTCGTTCTGCTGGATCGAGGCGCAGCCGCTCGATGTCTCGGGGCCCTTGTGCCGACGCGTCAATGACGGCTTCTCGGCGATTTGCCAGAAGCACCCCGGGCGTTTTGCCGCGTTTGCCGCGCTGCCGCTCGTCGACATGACCGCCGCCGCCGCCGAACTCGAGCGCGCTCTCGATCTGCCCGGCATGATCGGCGCGCAAATCCCGGGCAACTACCTCCTCACCCGCAACGACGCCGACGCGATGCGACCGCTATTGGAGGCGGCGAACCGCCGCCGCGCGGTGCTCTTTGTCCATCACGGCCCGCGGCCGGGTGACACCTTCCCCAAGGTCGGCGGCGATACCGATAATGCACGCCGCCGCAACGGCACGCTCGATATGCAGGCGAGCCTCTCTTCGGTCATGGTGACGTTGTGCCTGACCGACTGCCTCGCGCCCTACGCTGACCTCACCGTCGTCGTCCACAATCTGGGCGGCAACATCCCCTATGAGGTCGAGCGCATGGACCACCGCTGCCTCCTCGACACGCCGGAAGAGGAGCTGCCGTCCTCGCGCTTCCGCAAGGCGAAGGTGTACGTCGATTGCAACTCGTTCGGCCCGCGCTCGATTGAGGCGGCGGTCGCCCTCTACGGCGCCGAGCGCATCGTCTGCGGCACCGACGGCACCGAGTTCGGCTGCGACTGGACGCGAAAGGCGCTCGCCGACGCGCGGATCGGAGACGAGGCGCGCCAGCAGATCCTCTCGCGCAACGCCGCCGCAATGCTCGCCCGCACTACCAAAACCGCGCACCACCAAAGCGCCGCCGCCTGATCCGCCGACGTAGAGCCGCGACGTTCCGCGGCTCGCCGGGCGCGCGGCCGAAAGCCTCCGTTGACGGCTGGGGCCGAGTGTCATTAGACCCTCATCCGGTCTCGGAAGGGTGGGCGATATGAGTGACGCGGATTTCACCGACGGCTTTCACCTCGTAGTGGAGGCGTTGAAGCTCAACGGCGTCGACACGATCTTCGGCGTCGCCGGCATCCCGATCACCGACCTGTTGCGCCTGGCGCAGAACGAGGGCATCCGCTATCTCGGGTTTCGCCACGAGCAATCGGCCGGGAATGCGGCGGCGATCGCCGGGTATCTGACGCAAAAGCCGGGGATCTGCATGACGGTCTCGGCCCCGGGCTTTTTGAACGGCCTCGTTGCGCTCGCCAACGCCACGACCAACTGCTTTCCGATGCTCCTGATCAGCGGGTCGAGTGACCGCGCGATCGTCGATTTGGAGCAGGGCGATTACGAAGAGATGGACCAGCTCGCCGCCGCCCGGCCCTATGCCAAGGCGGCCTATCGCATCAACCGCCCGCAGGATATCGGCATCGGCATCGCGCGGGCGATCCGCGCTTCCGTGTCGGGACGTCCGGGCGGCGTCTATCTCGACCTGACCGCCGAGGTGCTCGGCTCGGCGCTCGACGCGGCGACGGCGCAGAAGTCGCTCATAAAGGTCGTCGATCCGGCCCCGCCCTCTCCCCCGGCGCCGGGCTCCGTCGCACGCGCCATCGACCTCCTGGCGACGGCGCAGCGCCCGCTCGCGATCCTCGGCAAGGGTGCGGCCTATGCCCGGGCCGACGATGAAATCCGTGCGTTCATCGAGACGACCGGGATCCCATTCCTGCCGATGTCGATGGCCAAGGGCCTTTTGCCCGACGATCATCCGCAATCGGCCGCCGCCGCCCGCTCGTTCGCGATCGGCCAGGCCGATGTGGTGATGGTGGTGGGCGCGCGGCTCAACTGGCTCCTGTCGCACGGAAGGGCGCCGCTGTGGTCCGAGGCGACGCGGCTCATCCAGGTCGATATCTCGCCGACCGAGTTCGACAGCAACCGGGCGATCGCCGCGCCGGTCGTCGGTGACATCAAATCCGTCTTTGCCGCCTTCAATGCCGCACTCAAGCCGGGCCAGATTAAGCCTCAGGCGGCCTGGCTCGCCGAGATGGCTAAGCGCAAGCAGCAGAATGTCGAGCGCATGGCGGCGCGCCTCAACGCCGATCCGACCCCGATGAATTTTTCCTCCGCCCTGCGCGCCGTGCGCAACGCGCTCGCCACCCAGAGCGACGTCTATATCGTCAACGAAGGCGCCAACACGCTCGATTTCGGCCGCAACATCATCGACATGGATAAGCCCCGCCACCGCCTCGACAGCGGCACCTGGGGCGTCATGGGGATCGGAATGGGCTATGCGATCGGCGCCGCGGCGGTCACCGGCAAGCCCGTCGTCGCCATCGAGGGCGACAGCGCCTTCGGCTTCAGCGGCATGGAATTGGAGACGATCTGCCGCTACGAACTGCCGGTGACGACCGTCATCTTCAACAATAACGGCGTCTACCGGGGCGACCCGGCCGACAAGCCGTATTCGCCCACCGGCCTATTGCGGGGCGCGCGCTACGAGAAATTGATCGAGGCGTTCGGCGGCGCCGGTTATCACTGCATAGACACGCCGAGCCTCACCCGGGCGCTGACCGAAGCGCTCGCATCGGGAAAGCCGGCCCTCATCAACGCCGTCATCGACCCTACGGCCGGCACCGAAAGCGGCCACATCCAGAGCCTCAATCCGCGGAGCGCCGTGGCCCCGAAGACATGACATCGCGGCCACGACATTCGGGTAAGAAGCCTGTGCGGCCTCACCGGTCAGGGTGACCGACCAGCGCATGCCCTTGTCTCGCGCGCCGCCCTCAAGACACTCCCGTGGATTTATCGTTAATAGGGCAGCTTTTGACTAAATTAACCATCAATTTTATGGAATTGCGGCCAGCAGCCGCTCATAGTTCTCGTTGAAGTAGTCTTACGGTGCAACAAGGTGCGACATGCTGGCAGTGGGAAGACCACCGCGGGGTCGGTCATTGGATGAACTCGCTGTACCGGGTCGCCCGCAAATGCGGCGTTTCGAACGGTTTCTCGCGGGAAGCTGTGTCGCCGCTCTTGGCTTGTTGACCTCCCAAGGCGTGCACGCAACGACCATTGACGTGACCGCCGCCGCCCCATGGGTAATGACGCCAAGCCTGCCTTCGGCGACCGTACTCTCGTTCGACGATCAGCCACTGGGCAGCCTGCCTTCGTTGCAGTTCAACGGCGGCTCGCTCTCCGGGTCGGGCGCTATTGAAAATACCTCTTTGCTCCCTGGATATGCTGTCCCCGCCGGCGATTCGACACCATTCATGACTGTCTCCTACCCATCATCGGTGGGATCCGTGGAATTTTTTCTCGATGCTCCTGAGAATTTCTTTGGGTTGTATTGGGGATCGATCGACATCTATAATACTATTGAATTTCTTAACAATGGCAACCCGATAGCTACGTTTTCTGGCGCACAGGTCGCGGACATTACTGGACTATTAGCTAATGGAGATCAGCACTCTGCGACATCAAATAGGTATGTTGATTTCAATTTAGGCAGCAATTTCTATAACGAGGTGGTTCTCAGCACCTCGCAATTTGGATTTGAGGTTGATAACATCGCTTTCGGTGACCCTCCAGTCCCAGTAGACGAGCCCGATCCCCTTCCGGTCCTGGCTCTTGTAACATGTGGGATCGCCTTCGCGTGGCGCCGGCGGATTTACGCTGGACAGGACGGTTGAGAGGCCGCTGACCCCCCAATCCATCCCGCCGGACGAACGCTGAACTGGTTGCCCATCGCAGCAACCATCAAGCCCGAGTGTGGCTTTCCACTCGGCGTCACTGCGCCAAGGCGTGATTCTCGATGGCGATGCGGCGGGCGATCAGCGCCAGGTTGAACGCTGAAAAGACCAGCGCGATCGCGACCGCGCCGAAGGCCAGCGGCAACATCGCGATCTCGCCGGCGACGATCGCGTAATTGGGGTGGCGTAGATAGCGGTAAGGCCCGCGCTTGATCAGCGTTGCGCCGGGCAGCACGATGACCCTGGTGGTCCAGCGCCGCCCCAGCGTCGCGATCGCCCACAGTCGGCCGAGTTGCAGGACGGCATAGAGCGCGAGGAGCGGCCACGACGGTGCGGCGTCGGCCGGCACCAGCACAAAGAGGCTCCCGAGCCAGGCGCCGTGCAGAACGATGAACCACGGATAGCCCCGCGCATCCAATTCGACCGCGCCCGCGTCGCGCAGCCGGCTGGTATTGCCTGTCGCAAAAGCCAGTTCGGCGGCGCGCTCCAGGATGACCAGGGCGAGGACGGCGTAAAGAACGCTCACCCCCGGCTCAACGCCACAAAGCCGGCGGTAAAGCCGGGGCCCAAGGCGGTCACCAGCGCCCGCTGCCACGCTTGCTCGAGCGCGCGCTCCAGCACGAACAAGACGCTTGCCGCGGACATGTTGCCGAAGTCCCGCAGCACGGCACGCGCATCTTCCAGTAGCCCACGTTCGAGGCCGAACGCGTGCTCATAGGCATCAATCACCTTGGGGCCGCCGGGATGGCAGACGAAACGGTCGATATCGGCGAGCGCCAACCCGTGACCGCCGAGAAAGTCGCGCACGACCTCGCCCAGCCTCTCGGCGACGAGTCGGGGAATGTCGCGCGAGAAGACCGGTTTCAGACCGTCCTCGGCAACCTCCCAGCCCATGATGTCGAGGGTGCGCGGCCACGTGTGCTCGCCCGCGGCAATGACTGCCGGCCCGGCGCCGCCGCAACGCACCACGGCCGCTGCGGCGCCGTCGCCGAAGAGGGCCGCGGCGACGATATTGCTGTTCGTGCGATCGCCGCGGCGGAAAGTCAGCGAGCACAATTCGACGACCAGGAACAGCACCGCCTGTTCCGGCATCGCCGCCGCAATCGTCGCTGCCCGGGCGAGGCCGATAACCCCGCCAACGCAACCCAATCCGAAAATCGGCAGCCGCTCTACCGTGGCTGGCAACCTCATTCGCTCGATCAGCAGCGCATCGAGGCTTGGGGTGGCGATGCCGGTCGTCGAGACAACGACAATTCCCCCGATCTCGTGGGTCGGAATGCCGGCGCGGTCGAGGGCCCGGCCGGCCGCGCGCTCCAGGAGGTCGAGCGCGGTCGCCAGATAGCGCCGGTTGCGCTCCGGCCAGCCATGCGGCTCGGCGAACCAGTCGAGCGGCACCGAGGAATAGCGCCGGCGAATCCCGCTATTGGCAAAGACCGGCAAGAGATGGCCGATCCCCGCCGCGCCGGCGAAGAGAAGCCTTGCCCGCTCGGCGATCGCCTCCTGATCGAGCGAATAGGCGGGAACAGCGGTTGCCAGAGCGGCCAATCGCGGCACGGACTGCATGCTGTCGCTCTCCTCACGGCGGTTAATCACGGCGTGCAAAAACTAAACGATACCGTTGCATTTTATGTCGGCGTCTCTCCATCCCCAATCACTATTTCGCGAGCCGCTCGCGGGCCGGATCGCGGTCGTCGGAATTGCTTCGCCTCGCTCGCGATGACACAAAAAATCTCTGTCATTGCGAGGAGCATAGCGACGACGCAATCTCGCGCAGAATGTCACGATAGGAGCGGGGAATGACCGACACCGCGCATCGCAGCCTCATTCGCGATCAGTTCACCCGCCAGGCGACGCCGTTCAGCACCGCCGCGCCGATCGCCGATGCGAGCGCGCTGGCGATGATCGTCGAGGCCGCCAATGCCGGTCCCGACGATTGCGTCCTCGATGTCGCCTGTGGCGGCGGCATCGTCGTTTGCGGGTTTGCCCCCCACGTTAGCCACGCGACCGGTATCGACATGACGCCGGCGATGCTGGAGCGGGCGCGCCGGCTTGCCGCCGAGAAGGGCATCGCCAATGTTGCCTGGACGGAGGGCGATGTCGCGCCCCTGCCTTACCCGGACGGCGCGTTCACCATCGTCGTCACCCGCTTCGCGGTGCACCACTTTCCGGATCCGGGGCTGGTATTCCGCGAGATGGTGCGGGTTTGCGCGCCGGGCGGGCGGGTCGTCGTCGTCGACACCTATGCCTCGCCCGATCCCCTGAAAGCCGTCGAATTCAACCGGCTCGAAAAGCTGCGCGACCCGTCGCACGCGCGCTGCCTCGGTTTGGAGGAGCTGCGCCATCTGTACCGCACCGCCGGGCTCGGCGAACCGCGGGCCACTTTCTACGAGCTGCGCGACGAGGTGAAGAATTTGCTGGCGCGTTCGTTCCCGAACCCCGGCGACGAGGTGAAGGTCATCGACCTGTTCACCGCATCGATCGCCGATGGTCGCCTCGGCATCCCGGTGCATCGCGACGGCGACCGCCTCTGCTACGCCTATCCGGTCGCGATCCTTGCGGCCGAGCGACCCTGAGCACCGATCGAGGGAGGAGATGATGCCGTCGGATTCGAGAGCCCGCTTGTCTGTCCCGCACGATTGGCATTCGAAGGAGTATGTCGGCGACTGGATCGTGCATGACCAGACGCGCGATCCGGTGCGCCGGCCGCGGCTGCGCGGGATGATCGAGGCGGCCTCGTTTGCCCGCGACGCGCGGATCGCCGTCCTCGATGTCGGCGCCGGCTTCGGCGCGGTGACCGAGGAGCTGCTGCAGGTGTTCCCGGCCGCAGAGGTTACCTTACAGGACTATTCGGAGCCGATGCTGGCTGAGGCGCGCCGGCGCCTCGCCGGTCATGCCGATCAGTTGCGCTACGTCGTGTGCGACCTGACCGATCCGGCGTGGCCGGACGCGGTCGGCGGGCCGTTCGATCTCGCAACCTCCGCGATCTGCCTGCACAATCTCGGTGACTACGCCAAGATTTACGCCTGTTATCGGGCGATCCGCGATCTGTTGCGGCCGGGCGGCTGGTTCCTCGATTACGACCTGTTTTTCAACGGCGTCGAGCCCCACATCGAGGCGATGCGCGCCGCCGGGTTCAGCCTCGTCGAAACCCGGTGGCAGGAGGATCGGCACGCGATCCTCGCTGCCGGGCGGGAATAGTCTTGGAGGTGCGGGGATGAAATTCGGATTGTTCGGCGGCGCCCGGGCGCGCGGCGGCCCGGCTGGCGACAGCGAGGGCTATCACGACTTCATCAAATACGTGGTGGCCGCCGAGGAGCTCGGGTTTTCGAGCGTGTTTCTGGTCGAGCACCATTTCACCGGGTTCGGCCAGGTTTCGGCCTCGCTCAATCTGCTCTCTTACCTCGCCGCCCGCACCGACCGGATCCGTCTCGGCACCGCCGTCGTCGTCCTGCCCTGGCATAATCCGGTGCTGGTCGCCGAACAGGCCGCCACCCTCGACCTCCTGTCGAACGGACGCTTGGATTTCGGCGTCGGCAAGGGCTATCGGCCCTACGAATTCTCCGGCTTCTGCGTGGCGCAGGAGGAGGCGAGCGCCCGCTTCGACGAGGCGATCGCGGTGATCCGCCAGGCGTGGACCAACAAGGGCCGGTTTTCCTTTGACGGCAAATGGTGGCATTACGACAACATCGTCGTCGAGCCGGCGCCGATCCAGCAGCCGCATCCGCCCTTATGGCTGGGCGCCGGCAGCGCCGAATCGATCCGCCGCGCGGCGCGCGAGGGCTACAACCTTCTGCTCGACCAGATCGCTCCGATCGATGTGATCATCGCGCGGGTGGGCGTCTTCCGCGCCGAATGTGAGAGCGTCGGCCGAGCCTGGGACCCGATGATGGTCGGCGTCACCCGCGGGCTGCAGATCGTGCACAACGAGGAGGAGCGCAGGCGCGCCATCCTCACCCGTCGCGAGGTCTTGAAGAATATCGGCGACCTCGCGCGCGGCCCCGATGCCGAGCGCTATCACCGCATCAAGGCGGATGCCGATTCGTTCGAACTCGACGACGCGCCGCTGTTAGGGACGCCCGAGGAGATCATCGCGCGGTTGAAGCGGCTCGAGGCGGGCGGCGTCGAGAACGTGCTGTTCGCCGCGCCCGGTGCGTCGATCGCCGGCCTGCGCACCTTCGCCGAAGAAATCATGCCGGCCTTCGAATCGAGCCCGATGGTGCTTGCTCAGGTGTGAGTTCCGGCCGCGCCCTCAATCGAGCTGCCGCACCCGCTTCAGCTCGACCGATTCCTTGCTGTCGTCGCTGTCGTACTTGATCGGGCACTTGGCGCCGGCCGCGGCATCCCCGGTGACCTTGGAGGGGTACCAGCCGCCATCCTTGTACTCGACCAGCACCTTGTCGCCGCCTTTGCATTTGGCGACCGGCTTGCCGGGGCCGTCGATCGACCAGGCGAGGGTTTTGTCGAGCGCGAAGGTGATGTCGTCGTCGGCGCCGCCACCGTCGATCCGGGCGACGCATCGGTCGCCCGATTTGGAGGCTTCGCGCACCGTCACCGACCACCAGGCGTCCTCGTGCATGACGAAAAACCGCGCTCCCGCGGTGCAGCCGGGTTTCGCGCCGGTGCTCGCCGTTGCGGTGCTCGCGGGCGGCGTCGGCTGCGGCCGGGTCCCGGCATAGGATACCACCAGCCCCAATGCCGCGATCGCCTCGTCCGGGTTCTTCATATCGGCGAACGCGGCGGCAGTGGTCTTGCCCGGCGGGTTGAGGGTCACGCGCAACGGCCCTTTGGGCTCTTTGTAATCCTCGAGATAGGAGGCGAGCGCGTCGAGCGCGTCGAGCGCCGCCTTGCCCTGTCCGGCGCGCAGAGCGCCGAGCATGGTCTTGCCGGTTGTGATCATCGTCGCCGCTTCCATGCCGAGCATCTTGGCGGCGGCCGGCAGCGCCTTGGCGAGCAGCGAGTGGTCCTCGAACACAAGGCTGGCGGTGCGCAGCGTCGCATCCTTCATCGCCGCGTCGGGCTTGTCGACCGAGTCGGCGTCGATGCCATCGAGGATCATCGACAGCTCGATCCGGGCAAGCCCGTCGAGGTCGAGTTCGAGGCGGTTGAGCGTCATCGTCTTTTTATCCGGGTCAAGCCGGTAATCGAGCTGAAAATCGGCGGTGATCTGGTCGATCCCGGCAAGCTGGGAGAGGTCGACACCCTCGGCCGGTTTCGCGCCGATGACGATCCCCTCGACCCGGACCCGGGCGAATTTGGGCGGGGTCTTCTTGTCGAGCGCGTCGTAGTCGAAATCCTCGATCGTAATCCGCTTGATCTCAATCGGCTCGGTCTTGCCCGCCCCTTTCTTGTCCCCCGCCTTCTTGTCCGGAGGCGGTGTCAACACCACCCCGTCGAGGACGACGCCGTTGTCGCCGAGCGCCTTCGCGCTCTTATAGGTAAGTGCCCCGGGCGGCGCCTCTTTCATCGCCTGCTCGAAACGGCTGAGGCCATCGGCGGCCGCCGGCAATGCCAGACCGCAGCAGATGAGGCTCGCGACCGCCACCCATGCCAATCCGCGGGTCAACGACATCCAGCTCTCCAACGCCAGCCCACTCCGAGGTGTCCCGGCTAATTTATCGGGAGGATGAAGGCCAGTGCAACTCGGCCCGTGCGGCGCCGGTGCCGCGAGCCCGCGAGCCCGCGAGCCCGCCTAGACGACGCTTTCCGGGGTGAGGGCGCAAATTTCCTCGCTGTCGGCCAGTTCGATCTGGATCGTCGCGTGGTGAATGCCGAAGCGCTCGTCGAGCTCGCGCCCGACCCGGCCGAGCACAGCGTCGCCCGGATGGCCGCCCGGCATCACCAGATGGCAGGTCAGCGCGGTCTCGGTCGTGCTCATGCCCCAGATATGCAGGTCGTGGATCGCCGCAACCCCGGGCAGCGCCGCGAGATGGGCACGCACCGCCTCCGCGTCGATCCCCTCGGGGACGGCATCGAGCGCGAGCCCCATCGCGTCCTTGATCAGGTCCCAGGTGCCGTAAACGATGACCGCGGAGACGATGAGGCCGACCGCGGGGTCGAGCCAGCGCAGCCCGGTCACCACGATCGCGATCCCGGTGACGGCGACGCCGGCGGCGACGAGCGCATCGGCCATCATGTGCACAAAGGCGCTTTTGACGTTGAGATCGCCGCCCCGGCCGGACGCGAACAACAGCGCCGTCGCGCCGTTGACCAAGATGCCGATCGCGGCCACCCACGCGATCGTCACTCCGGCGACCGCGACCGGATGCGCCAGCCGCCACAGCGCCTCCCAGGCGATCCCGCCGGTGACGACGAGGAGCACGAGCGCATTGGCGAGCGCGGCGAGGATCGAACTCGACCGCAGGCCATAGGTGAAGCGCCCGCTCGGCTGCCGGCGGCTCAGCACCGCCGCCCCCCACGACAGCGCGAGCCCGAGCACATCGCCGAGGTTGTGCCCCGCATCGGCCAACAGCGCGAGCGAGCCGGCGAAGACGCCAAGGGCAGCTTCCGCTACGACATAGCCAAGGTTGAGGCCGATGCCGATCGCGAACGCGCGGCCGTAATCAACGCGGCCACCGGCATGCAGATGCGCATCGGCGTGATGATCGTGGGCGTCGGGGTGCGCCACGGGGCTTCCCTCTTCGCGGCGAAACTGTTCGATGATAGCGGAAAGGCGGCGATCGCAGGAGTCCGGTGCACGGCCCACCATTTGCCGGCGCTTGACAGCGAGGCCTGGGCGCGCGGGAATGCGCCATCGAGGGAGGAATCGACCCATGCTCAACGCTTATCTCTACACCGGTTTGCGCAGCCCCTTTGGACGCCATGCCGGGGCGCTCGCGCGAGTGCGGCCCGACGACATGCTCGCCGGCGTCATCGCCAAGGTCGTCGCCGAGAGCGGGTTTGCCGCCGACAAGATCGAGGATGTCGTGGTCGGCTGCGCCAACCAGGGGGGCGAGGACAGTCGCTGCGTCGCGCGCCACGCCGCGCTCGTCGCGGGATTGCCGATCGAGATCCCGGGCTCGGTGCTGCAGCGCAATTGCGGCAGCGGCCTCAACGCGATCGCGGTCGCGGCACAGGCCGTCACCTGCGGCGAGGGCGATGTATTCGTCGCCGGCGGGGTCGAGAGCATGAGCCGCGCCCCCTATGTGATGAGCAAGGCCGAGGCGCCGTTCGGCCGCGACATGCGGGTCTTCGATTCGACGATCGGCGCGCGCTTCCCCAACCCCAAGGTCGAGGGGCGCTTCGGCGCCGACACGATGCCCGAGACCGCCGACAACCTCGCCCGCGACTACCAGATCAGCCGCGAACAGGCCGACATCTTTGCCGAGGGATCGCAGCGGAAATACGCCGCCGCCAAGGCTGACGGGTTCTATGCCGGCGAGATCATGGCGGTGGAAGTCCCGGGCGGCCGCGCCGGGCCGGTTACGGTTGCCGAGGACGAGCACCCACGGCCGCAGACCGACATGGCGGCACTCACGAAATTGCGGCCCCTGTTCAAGGACGGCGTCACCACCGCCGGCAATGCGTCCGGCATCAATGACGGCGCCGTCGCGATGATCGTCGCCAGCAAGAGGGCCGGGGACGCCGCCGGGGCAAGGCCGATCGCCCGCATCCTCTCCACCGGGGTCGCCGGGGTCGAGCCGCGGATCATGGGCTTCGGCCCGGTGCCGGCGGCGAAAAAGGCGCTGGAGCGCGCCGGGCTCTCGCTCAAGGACATCGACGTTATCGAGATCAACGAAGCCTTCGCAACCCAGGTGCTGGCGTGTATGCGGGGGCTCGAACTCCCGTTCGACGACAGCCGCGTCAACCCCAATGGCGGCGCGATCGCGATCGGCCACCCCTTGGGCGCCTCGGGTCCGCGCATCGCCTTGACCGCCGCGCGGCAGTTGGAGCGGACCGGCGGGCGCTACGCGCTCGTCTCGATGTGCGTCGGCGTCGGCCAGGGCATCGCCATGGTATTGGAGCGGGTGTAGCCGGCCGGATGGCCGGCGTCGCGCGCTCCACTATTTCGTTAGGGCGACGAACACCCCGCCCCAATCGGCCGCCGGCGGGTTGGCGGTGAAGTAGGCGAGCCGCTCTTCGTAGAGATCGTAGAGCGGTTCGAGCCGCGGATCGCGGCTGCGGCAGCGGCTGAGAGCGGCCTGTGCCTGGGCCCACTCGCGCGCCCGGTACTGCCGCAGCAACGCCGTGTGGTGTTCGGTGAGTTCGCTGAATTCGGCGGTTGCGCCATGCGCCCGGTCGCCGAGCAGCGTATAGATCCGCACCGCCTCCGCTTTGCCCTGGACCGCGATCAGGTCGAGTTCGAGCGCGGCCCAGGTGGGCGCGGCCTGCCGCGTCGCCTCACCGATGACGATCGACACCCCATAGGTCTTGCTCTGGCCTTCCAGGCGCGAGGCGAGGTTAACCGCATCGCCCATCGCGGTATAGGCGAAGCGTTCGTCGGACCCCATGTTGCCGACGACGCACTCGCCGGTGTTGACCCCGACGCCGATGGCGAGCGGCTGATAAACGCGGTGTTCGGCCGCGGCCTCGGCGGCGAGCTCGCGGTTGATGCGGTCGAGTTCGGCGAGCATGGCGAGCGCGCTTGCGCAGGCGTGGTCGGCGTGAAGGGGATCGTCGAGCGGCGCGTTCCAGAACGCCATCACGCAATCGCCCATGTATT
>DASYZD010000290.1:0-18011 GCA_035946655.1 Allostellaceae bacterium
AACATCACCCGCAAATGGCGGCTCCAGCCCGGCAAGATGCTGCTGATCGACCTCGAGGAAGGCCGCATCATCGACGATGCGGAGATCAAGCGTAAGCTCGCCGCCGAGCATCCCTACGCCCGATGGCTGAAAGCGACCCAATACAAACTCGAGGACCTGCCCGAGGCCCCCGAGGCGGCGATCCCGGCGGTCTCCAACGATCCCTCGAAGCGGCTCGACCAGCAGCAGGCCTTTGGCTACACCCAGGAAGACATCCAGTTCTTTTTGGAGCCGATGGCGCGCGAGGGCGACGATCCGGTAGGCTCGATGGGCACCGACACGCCGATCGCCGCGTTCTCCAACCGGCCCAAGCTCCTCTACAACTACTTCAAGCAGAACTTCGCCCAGGTCACCAACCCGCCGATCGACCCGATCCGCGAAGAATTGGTGATGTCGCTGATCTCGATGATCGGTCCGCGGCCGAACCTCCTCGGCCACGAGGTCGGCTCGCACCACCGGCTCGAAGTCGCGCAACCGATCCTGACCGATGGCGATCTGGCGAAGATCCGCAACATCGAGAGCCTCGTCGACGGCCGCTTCAAGACCGACACGCTCGACATCACCTGGCCGGCAGCCGAAGGCGCGGGCGGCATCGAGGTGGCGCTCGACCGCATCTGCCGTGAGGCGAGCCTGGCGGTCGAGGCCGGCCACAACATCCTGATCCTCTCCGACCGCGCGGTCTCGCCCGAGCGGGTGCCGATCCCGGCGCTGCTGGCAACGTCGGCGGTGCACCATCACCTGATCCGCCAGGGGCTGCGCACCAAAACGGGAATCGTCGTCGAGACCGGGGAAGCGCGCGAGGTGCATCATTTCTGCGTGCTGGCCGGCTATGGCGCCGAGGCGATCAACCCCTATCTCGCGTTCGCCACAGTCGAGCAGATCCGCACCGAGAATGGGCTGCCGCTTTCCGCCGAGCAGGTGCAGAAGAACTACCTGAAGGCGCTCGGCAAGGGCATCCTCAAGGTCATCTCCAAGATGGGGATCTCCACCTATCAATCCTATTGCGGCGCGCAGATCTTCGACGCGGTGGGGCTGAACAGCGAGTTTATCGAGCAATACTTCACCGGCACCGCGACGCAGATCGAAGGCGCCGATTTGCGTGCCATCGCCGAGGAGGCGCTGGTCCGCCACGCCCGGGCCTACGGCGACGACCCGCTCTACCGCGAGATGCTCGATCTCGGCGGCGACTACGGTTTTCGGTTGCGCGGCGAGGCGCATGCCTGGACGCCGCAATCGGTCGCCCGGCTGCAGCATGCGGTGCGCGGCAATTCGCTCGCCGACTACAAGGCATTCGCCGCCTCGATCAACGACCAGTCGGAGCGCCTATTGACGATCCGCGGGCTGATGCGCCTGCGCGAGGCCGAGGAACCCGTGCCGCTCGACGAAGTGGAGCCCGCCGCCTCGATCGTCCGGCGGTTTGCGACGGGGGCGATGAGCTTCGGCTCGATCAGCCGCGAGGCGCACACCACGCTGGCGATCGCGATGAACCGCATCGGCGGCAAGTCGAACACCGGCGAGGGCGGCGAGGAGGCGGCGCGCTTCAAGCCGCTGCCGAACGGCGATTCGATGCGCTCGGCGATCAAGCAGGTGGCCTCCGGCCGGTTTGGCGTCACCACCGAATACCTCGTCAATTCGGACGTATTGCAGATCAAGATGGCGCAAGGCGCCAAGCCCGGCGAGGGCGGGCAGTTGCCCGGCCGCAAGGTCGACAAGATCATCGCCGGGGTGCGCTATTCAACGCCCGGGGTCGGGCTGATTTCGCCGCCGCCGCATCACGACATCTATTCGATCGAGGATCTGGCGCAATTGATCCACGATCTGAAGAACGCCAACCCGCAGGCGGCAATTTCGGTGAAGCTGGTCAGCGAAGTCGGGGTCGGCACGGTCGCGGCCGGCGTCTCGAAGGCGCGCGCCGACCATGTCACGATCGCCGGCTACGAGGGCGGCACCGGCGCCAGCCCCTTGACTTCGCTGACCCATGCCGGTTCCCCCTGGGAGATCGGCCTCGCCGAAACCCAGCAGACCTTGGTGCGCAACGGGTTGCGCGGCCGCATCGCGGTCCAGGTCGACGGTGGCCTCAGAACCGGGCGCGATGTCGTCGTCGGCGCGATGCTGGGGGCCGACGAGTTCGGCTTTGCGACGGCGCCGCTCCTCGCCGCCGGCTGCATCATGATGCGCAAATGCCACCTCAACACCTGCCCCGTCGGCATCGCGACGCAGGACCCGGTGTTGCGCCAGCGCTTCACCGGCCAGCCCGAGCACGTCATCAACTTTTTCTTCTTCGTCGCCGAGGAAGTGCGCGAGTTGATGGCCCAACTGGGCTTTCGCACCTTCGACGAGATGATCGGCCGGGTCGACCGCATCGACATGGCGCGCGCGATCAACCACTGGAAGGCCAAGGGGATCGACCTCTCGCGCCTCCTCTACCAGGAGCCGGCCGCGCCCGGCGTCGCCATCTACCATTGCGAGACCCAGAACCACGGCCTCGACAAGGCGCTCGACAACGAGCTGATCGGATTGTCCGAGCCGGCGTTGGAGCGGAAGGAACCGGTGCGCGTCGAGCGCCCGATCCGCAATGTCCACCGCACGGTCGGCGCGATGCTGTCGGGCCAGGTGGCGCGGCGCTATGGCCACGCGGGCCTCCCCGAGGACACGATCTGGGCGCGCTTCGCCGGCACCGCCGGGCAGAGCTTCGGCGCCTTCCTCGCCCATGGCGTCACCTTGGAGCTCTATGGCGACGCCAACGATTACACCGGCAAGGGCCTCTCGGGCGGCCGCCTGATCGTCCGCCAGCCGCCGGAGGCGACGCGCGAGCCGACCGAGAACATCATCATCGGCAACACCGTCCTCTATGGCGCGATCGCAGGCGAAGCCTATTTCGAGGGGGTCGCGGGCGAGCGCTTTGCGGTGCGGAATTCGGGTGCGGTCGCGGTCGTCGAGGGGACCGGCGACCATGGCTGCGAATACATGACCGGCGGGGTCGTCGTCGTCCTCGGGGCAACGGGGCGCAACTTCGCCGCCGGCATGTCGGGCGGGATCGCCTATGTCTATGACCCGAAGGGGCGCTTCGCGAGCCTGTGCAACCTGGCCGGGGTCGAACTCGAAAGCATCGGCGGCGATAGCGGAGACGGTGTCGACGGGGACCGGCCACGCCAGCGCGCCCCGAGTGTCGTCGACAACGGGATGGGCGACCCGTTGCGCTTCGATGCCGAGCGCCTGCGCATCCTCATCGAGCGCCATCACCTCTTCACCGGCAGCGCCCGCGCCCGCCAGCTCCTCGAAGACTGGGAGCGGACCCTCGCCGCCTTTGTCAAGGTGACGCCGACGGACTACCGCCGCGCCCTCCTCGAACTCAGGGCCGAACGCGAGGCCGAGGCCGCGCGCATGGCCGCCGCTGAGTGATTTGAGGCGCCGCGACTTTATTGCGCTTTTTGGCGGCGCCGCCGGCGCATGGCGGTTCGTTGCTTCCCTCCCGGCCGCGGCGCAACCCGCCGGCAAGGTTCCGCGGGTCGGCCTCTTGTCGCTAAGCCCGGCTGCCGAGATGACCGGTCGGTTTGCCGCCTTCCGCGATGCGATGCGTGAACTCGGCTATCGCGACGGCGAGAACATTGCCTTTGAAACCCGCTTGGCCGACGGCAGGATCGATCGGCTGACGGCGCTGACCGCGGAGCTCGTGCGCGACAACGTCGATGTCATCGTCACCTCGGGCCATCCGTCGATCCGCGCGGCACAGCTCGCGTCGAAGACGATCCCGATCGTCGTCGCGATCATGAGCGATCCGATCGCCGAAGGGTTTGCCGCCAGCTACCCCCGCCCGGGCGGAAATATCACCGGCCTGGCGTTTCAGGATGCCGAACTGACCACCAAGCGGCTGGAGATTCTGAAGGAGGCGGTCCCGTCGCTTTCGCGCGTCGCGGTGTTCTGGGATCCGGAAATGCCCGCGACCCTGCTGACGGCGACCAAATCGGCGGCGCAGGCCCTGGGACTGCTGCTCGATGTGCTCCCAGCCGGGAATGCGGCCGAGGTAGGCAAGGCGTTCGATGCCGCGGTCGCGCGCAAGGCTCAGGCCCTCTTCGAGGTCGCTTCGCCCCGCTTTGCCGCTCTGCGTGCGGCGATTGCCCGGTCGGCCCTCGAGAAGGGCCTGCCAGCGGCTTGCGAGGAACGCGGGTTCGTCGCCGCGGGCTGCCTGGTGTCCTATGGACCCTCGTTTAACGCGATGTACGCGAGGGCCGCCTATTATGTCGACCGGATCCTCAAGGGCGCGAAGCCGGCGGACCTGCCGATCGAGCAGCCGACAAAATTCGAGATGGTCATCAACCTCAAAACCGCCAAGGCGCTCGGTCTTACCGTCCCGCAATCGCTGTTGCAGCGCGCCGACGAGGTCATCGAATGAGGCGGCGCGCATTTCTCGCCCTTATCGCCGGCGCGGCGATGCAACGGTCTCTCGCGGGCCTCGCTCGGCAGGCGGAGATGCCGACCATCGGGGTCTTGGTGGTTCAGTCCCTCGGGTGGAAGCAATTTTTGCGGCTGTTCAAGGAGTCGATGCGCCGGCTGGGCTACGTCGAGGGGCAGAACGTTCGTTTCGAGGTCCGATCGGATCAGGGAGACAGAGGCCGCCTTCCGGAACTGGCGGCGGGGTTGGTGCGGCTCAAGGTCGATGTGATCGTGGGCTGGTTGACGCCAGCGGGAACTGCCGCCAAACAGGCAACGCGCGAGATCCCGGTCGTCTGCGCGATCTGTGGAAACCCGGTCGAAACCGGGCTGGTCGAGAGCCTGGCGCGGCCGGGCGGGAATGTTACCGGCATCGCCGGCGTGGGCGCGGAGTTGGCCGGCAAAACCGTCGAGTTGATCCGCGACATGCTGCCCTCGGCGCGTCGCATAGCGATTCTCGCCAATGCGCCCGACCCGTTCTCCAAGCCCTTTGTTGAGAAGATACGGCTTGCGGGGAACGCCACCGGGATCGCCATCGATGCGATCATGCTCCCTGGCCCACAGGGCGTCGAAGCCGCATTTGTCGGTCTGGGTAGAGATCCGCCGGATGCCGTCATCGTCCAGCCGACCCTGGGGCTCGAACGGCCCGCCGCGCTGGCGCTGAAAGACCGGCTGCCCTCGGCTTCGATTCTTTCGGAGTTCGTCGACGTCGGTGGGCTGATGAGTTATGCCGCCGCCGAGGCCGACGCCTACGAGAGCGCCGCCGGCTACGTCGACAAGCTCCTCAAAGGAGCCAAGCCGGCTGACCTCCCGGTACAGCAGCCGACCCGGTTCGAGCTGGTCATCAATCTGAAGACCGCCAAGGCGCTCGGGCTGACGATCCCGCATTCCTTCGTGCTGCGCGCCGACAAGGTGATCGAATGAGGCGGCGCGATCTCTTCATCCTCGCCGCGGGGACGGCCTTGCGGCCACGATCCGGCGCGGCGCAACAAGCAAAAGTGCCGACCATCGGCGTCCTCCTCGTCCAGTCGCCCGGTTCGGAACAATTCTGGCGCGGCTTGAAGGACGCGCTGCGCGCTCTGGGCTATGTCGAGGGCCAGAACATCCGGTTCGAGTTCCGCTCCGACGAAGGGAAGCAAGATCGCCTTCCCGAACTGGCGGCGGAGCTGGTGCGGCTCAGGGTCGATGTGATTGTGACCTGGTTCACGCCGGCCGCCCACGCTGCGAAGGAGGCGACGCAGACGATCCCGATCGTCATGGGAAGCGCGGCAGCGGTCGAAACCGGCCTCGTCGCCAGCCTCGCGCGGCCGGGTGGGAATGTCACCGGCATGTCGGACATGGGGCCCGAGCTCGATGGTAAAATGGTAGAGCTGATCCGCGAGATGGTGCCCTCGGTGCGCCGGATCGCGGCGCTCGCCAATGCGTCCGACCCGTTCTCCAAGCCCTTTCTCGAAAAAATCGAGCTCGCGGGCCACGCCACGGAAACGACAATCGATCCGGTCGGCCTTCACGGCCCGGACGAATTGACCGCCGGTTTCGCAGCCCTGCGGAAAGAGCGGCCGGACGCGGTCATCGTCCAGCCGAGCCTCGGGCTCGAACGGCCGGCGGCTTTGGCGATCCAGAACCGCCTGCCGGCCGCCGAGCATTTTCGCGAGTTTGCCGAAGCGGGCGGGCTGCTCAGCTACGCCGCCCTCCACGCCGACCTCGACCGCAGGGTCGCCGTCTTTGTGGACAAGATCTTGAAGGGCGCCAAACCTGCCGATCTGCCGGTCGAGCGGCCGACCCGGTTCGAGCTGGTCGTCAACCTGAAAACCGCCAAGGCGCTCGGCCTCACAATCCCGCATTCGTTCCTGCTGCGCGCCGACAAGGTCATCGAATGAGGCCATGCCCGGTCAGGCGACGCGATGGGGGTTGTCGTCGGCGCACGGCCTTCCCTGCCGCAGGGAATTCGCCCGCCCGCCGGGGCGTGCGCGTAAAGGCCGGGGTGTTTACCGCGCCAGGATTGATGATAGCCTCTAACTCAGGCATCATCGATATAAGTCAGCCATGTTGACCGGTGTTGGGCCGGCGGGCTGCAAGGGCGAGGGGATGGGCAAGCCGACGGGGTTCCTCGAGGTTGAGCGCGTCGATCGCGGCTATGAGAAGCCGGCTTCGCGCACAAAAAGCTGGACGGAGTTCGTGCATCCCCTGCCGCAGCCGATGCTGCGCGCCCAGGCCTCGCGCTGCATGGATTGCGGCATTCCGTTCTGCCACGAGGGCTGCCCGGTCAACAACCTGATCCCGGACTGGAGCAACCTGGTCTATCGCGACCAGTGGAAGAGCGCCCTCGTCGCGCTGCACTCGACCAACAACTTCCCGGAATTTACCGGGCGGATCTGCCCGGCGCCGTGCGAAGCGGCGTGCACCCTCAACATCGACGACAATCCCGTCACGATCAAGACGATCGAATGTGCGATCGTCGACCGCGGCTGGGCGGAGGGCTGGATCACCCCAGAGCCCCCGGCGCACCGCACCGGAAAGCGCGTCGCGGTCGTGGGATCGGGGCCGGCCGGGATGGCCTGCGCCCAGCAACTGGCTCGCGCCGGGCACGCGGTCACCCTGTTTGAAAAGAACGATCGGATCGGCGGCCTGCTGCGCTACGGCATCCCCGACTTCAAGATGGAAAAGCGGCTCATCGACCGGCGCGTCGTGCAAATGGCGGCCGAGGGGGTCGAGTTTCGCACTTCGGTCGAAATCGGCGCCACCATCAGCCTCACCCAATTGCTCGGCGAATACGACGCCGTGGCGCTGACCGGCGGGGCCGAGCTGCCGCGCGATCTCGCGGTGCCCAGCCGCGCGCTCGACGGCATCCATTTCGCGATGGATTTCCTGCCCCAGCAGAACAAGCGAAACGCCGGGGACGACGAGGCGCAGGCGGCTCCGGGCGGCACGATCAGCGCCGCCGGCAAGCATGTGATTGTCATCGGCGGCGGCGATACCGGTTCGGATTGCATCGGCACCGCGACCCGGCAGGGCGCGGCTTCGATCACCCAGCTCGAGATCCTGCCGATGCCGCCCGCCCACGAAAACAAGGCGCTGGTGTGGCCGGATTGGCCGCTGAAATTGCGCACCTCCTCGTCGCAAGAGGAAGGCTGCGAGCGCGACTGGGCGGTCCTGACCAAGGACGCGCGCGGATCGAACGGCCATGTCGAGGCGCTCCTGTGCGTCCGCGTCGAGTGGACCCAGGCGCCCGACGGGCGCTGGACGATGCAGGAGATACCCGACAGCGCCTTCGCGCTGAAGGCCGATCTGGTGCTCTTGGCGATGGGGTTTCTCGGGCCGCGCCGCGCCGGCATGCTCGCCGAGGGCGGGGTCAAGCTCGATCCGCGCGGCAATGTCGCCGCCGATACGCTCGACTACCAGACATCGGTCCCCAAGATCTTTTCCGCCGGCGACATGCGGCGCGGCCAGTCGCTCGTCGTCTGGGCGATCCGCGAGGGCCGCCAATGCGCCCGCGCGGTCGACGAATTCCTGATGGGCTCGAGCCTGTTGCCGCGTTAGCCGACCGCGCTCACCCGGTCAGCGGATAGTCGGCCTGGTCCTCGTAGACCGAACCGGCCTTGGTCGGGAAGCTGGCGATCAGGCTGAAATGCTCGACCCTGAGCGGGGCGGCGCGGAACAGCGCGTGCGCCGCCAGGAACTGGGCGAGCCCGCCGAGCGAGGGATCGCGCAGCCGCGCCAGCGTGACATGCGGGGCAAACCGCCGCGGCTCCGGGGCGAGCCCGATGCGGATCAGCGCCTGTTCGATCTTGTCGTGCAACGCCACCAGATCGGGATGGCGCTCGACCCCGACCCACAGCGTGTTCGGCCGGTTGCCGCCAAAGACGCCGGTGCCGGCGAGCTGTAATTCAAAGCGCCGAGCCTTCAGTCGAGCGAGGGCGGCATCGACATCGCTGGCCACATCCTCGGTGATCTCGCCGATGAAGCGCAGCGTCAGGTGGAGATTACCCGGGTCGATCCACCGCGCACCGGGGAGCGTCGTCTCCAATAGCGTTAGGCGCAGCTTCAGCTCGGGCGGAAATTCGATCCCGACAAAGAGGCGCAGCATCGCATCCACCCGGCTCCAGCGCTGTCGAGCGGCTAGGTGAACAGGGTCAATACGCCGGTATGGCCGTAAAGCCGGTCGCGGGAAATCTCGCCATTGGCGAAAAACCCGATCAGCGGAAACTCGCCAAGGCTGTCGCGGATCATCTCGGTCTCAACTCCCTTCTCGCCGAACAGCGCCGCGCCGCGGGCGATGCAGCTGACGTAAACCCCGGCCTTCGGCGGTCCCGGCAGGCGTCCCTTCAACTGGCGCAGCATGCGGCTCATATCGGCCCGGGCGCTCTCGGGATCGCGCCGGCAGAACAGAATCTGATCGCCCGGCGCTACCTCGGCGCCGAGCACGACCCAACCGTGGCCCGGATCGATCGCCATCAGGTTGCGCACGAGATAATCGCCGGTATCGGAGCCCGGCACCGTCAGGCCGGCGAAGATCACCCCACCGAGGTGGCGCGGGTCCTGCGCCAGGGCCGGGCCGATATCCTCGTAGAACACCGAAAGCGCCGGGCGGCCGTCGATCGCGATCACGACATTGTCGCGCGCCTCGTCGATCCGGTGCACCGGACCGATCGGCATGCAGCCTTGCGTCAATCCGGTGGCTACCGCGACCTCGGGCGCGAGCAACAGCCCGGCGATGCCGGCCTTGCCGAGAGCGCTGGCGGCCCGCTGGGTCTGGGTGATGTCGCCGGCGAGGAGCGGCTGGGCACAACGGTGCGATACCAGTCCGCCGACCAGAAACGCCCCGCTCGCCGAGGCGGTGTCGATCATGGCGCGCATGACGTCGGCGCAGCGCGGATCGCCATGGACGAGCGCCAGGCTCGGCGCCACCGCCTCGATCCAGCCGGCATGCCAGCGCGGCAGATCGGCAGCGGGGTCTGCGGTCGCGCCGAACAGGCGAAAGCGCTCGGGCGGCAACGACGCCGTCATCACCGCAGCCGCCGGGGTTTCGTATACCTCCTGCCCAGTGGCGAAGACGCCGAGCCCGACCCCGCCGACCCAGGACGCGATCCCGGTGCCGTCGGCCAGCTCGCGTGCGAGCAGCGGCAACACCGCGGCGGCCGGCTCGCTGACGTAGAGGATGCCGAGGTTCGCCTCGTTCCCCGCAGGGAGCTCGGCGAGCAGGCGCGAGGCCAGCGTCGTCGGGTCGCCTTCGGCGAAGACGGCGGCGAAGGGTGCGCTCATGAGCGGCCTCCGATCAGCCGGGCGAGATAGGGCGCGATGCGATCGACGAGGGTGGCGACGCCCTGTTCGTTCGGGTGAAGCCCATCGGGCTGGTTCAGCTTGGGATCCATCGCCACACCTTCGAGAAAAAACGGATAAAGCGTCACCCGGCGAGCGCGCGCAAGCTCGGGATACACCCGGTCGAAATCGCGCTGATAATCCTCGCCCCAATTGGGCGGGGCGCGCATGCCCAGGATGAGGAGCTTGGCGCCGCTCGCCTGGATCTTGCCGATCATCGCGTCGAGATTGGCCCGCACGATCTTGGGGTCGATGCCGCGCAGCGCATCGTTGGCGCCCAGTTCGAGGATCACGATATCGGGCTTGTCGGCGAGCGCCCAGTCGAGCCGGGCGAGCCCGCCGGCGGTGGTGTCGCCGGAGACCCCGGCATTGACGATGTGCGCGTCGATGCCCTCGGCCTTGAGCCGCGCCCCGAGGCGGGAGGGAAAGCTCGCCTCGGCCGGCAGCCCGAAACCGGCGGTCAGGCTGTCGCCAAAGGCGAGGATCTCGGGCACACGCGCCGCGGCAGGCGTGCCGCCGAAGAGCAGTACGAGCAGCGCGCCGGCCATCCCGATGACCCTGGGACGAGGTTTCATCCGACAAAGCACCCAAGTCGCCCTACCGCGAAGGCCTGTCGCCAGGCGGTCCGCGTGCACGGGTCTCCTACACTGCTGAGCAGCGCGCGAGCCGTCAACAACGCCGCACCGACGCCAGCCGCGATTGTCATTGCGAGCGAAGCGACGCACTCTCGCGCCGCAGCTCGCTCGGACGGCCCGTCTCCCTCGGACGATCGAGATTGCGTCGTCGCTTTGCGCCTCGCAAGGACAGCGTGTCGATATCATGGCCCCCGCCGAAACTCGCCCTTGCGATCAGGTTGACCACCCGGTCCTGCCCGGCTCTGCACTCGCCCTCCTCGACGATGTCGCGCTGACGCTGGCGAGCGCCGCGGGGCCGGTCGAGATCCTGCGCGGCGTCTCGCTCGCCATCGCGCCGGGGGAAACCGTCGCGCTCGTCGGCCCGTCGGGGTCGGGCAAGACCAGCCTCCTGATGGTCCTCGCCGGGCTCGAGCGCCCGACCAGCGGCCGGGTCATCCTGGCCGGCCAGGATCTCGGCGCACTCGACGAGAATGGCCTGGCGCGGTTGCGGCGCCGCCATATCGGCATCGTGTTTCAGGCGTTTCATCTGTTGCCGACGATGAGCGCGCTGGAGAACGTGGCGATCCCCTTGGAACTGGCCGGCGCCCGCGCCGCGCTGGCGACGGCCGAAGCGGCGCTCGCGCGGGTCGGGCTCGGCCATCGCCTCGGCCACTATCCGGGCCAATTGTCCGGCGGCGAGCAGCAGCGCGTCGCGCTGGCGCGCGCGTTCGTCGCCGGCCCGGTCCTGCTGCTCGCCGACGAGCCGACCGGCAACCTCGACAGCGCGACCGGCCGTGTCGTCATCGAATGCCTGTTCGAGGAACATGCCCGGCGCGGCTCGGGTCTCCTGTTGATCACCCATGAGGCCGGTCTCGCCGAGCGCTGCGACCGCCAGCTGCACCTCGAAGACGGCCGCATCGTCGCCGAGCGCCGCGGTGCGCCCGGGCAGCTGCGCGCGCTGTGAGCCCGGAGACGCTCGGGATGGACCGCGGGCCTCTGGCGCGCACGAGGGCAAGACGGCGGCGCTCCCAGTTCGGTTACGCCGTAATCCTGGCGCGCCGCGAGCTGCGCGGCGGGATTGCCGGGTTTCGCGTGTTTCTCGCGTGCCTCGTACTCGGGGTCGGCGCGATTGCGGCGACCGGTTCGCTCGGCGCCGCGGTCGAGGCCGGGATCCGCGGCGATGCGCAGGCGCTGCTGGGGGGCGATGTCAGCGCTCGCCTTGCCTATCGCCCGTCGAGCGCGGCCGAGCGGCAGTTCCTCGCGGCGAGCGGCACTTTGTCGGAAACCGCGAGGCTGCGCGCCATGGCGCGCTCGCTCGACGGCGCGCGCCATACCCTGATCGAGCTCCAGGCGGTCGACGACGCCTATCCGCTTTACGGCACGGTCGCGCTCACGCCACCGCAGCCGCTCGCCGCCGCCCTCGCGCCCCGCAATGGCGTCTTCGGCGCGGTGGCCGAAGCGGCGGTCGCCAGCCGGCTCGGCCTCAAACTCGGCGATGCGTTCCGTATCGGCGAGGCGGTGCTGCGGCTTTCCGCGATCATCGAGAGCGAACCCGACCGCGCCTTCGCCGGGCTCAGCTTTGGTCCGCGGGTGACCATTTCGCACCCCGCGGTGGCGGCGACGGGGCTGATCCGGCCCGGCGCGCTGGTGACCTATGATTATCGGCTGCGGCTCTTGCCCAAGGGCGCTGGCTGGAGCGACGCCGCCAGCTGGACCCGCGCCGCGCGCACCGCCTTTCCGGAAGCCGGCTGGCAGTTGCGCAGCGGCGCCGATGCCTCGCCCGCGCTGCAGCGGCTGATCGACCGCGTCGGGTTTTTTCTGAACCTCGCCGGCATCACCGCGCTCCTCGTCGGCGGGGTCGGCATCGGCAATGCCGTCGCAGGTTATGTCGCGGGCAAGACCGCGGCAATCGCCACGCTGAAATGCCTCGGCGCGTCGAGCCGCCTGGTTTTCGCCGCGTATTTCGCGCAAATCCTGGCGCTGGCTCTGCTCGGGATCGCCGTTGGCCTCCTCGTCGGCGGCGTCGCGCCGGCGCTGGTCGCGCCGCTCGTCAAGGGGCTCTTGCCGGTGTCGCTGCGCCTCGGCGTCTATCCCCTGCCGCTGGCAATTGCCGGTCTGTGCGGCGTCCTGACGCTGCTCGTCTTCGCGCTGTGGCCGCTCGCGGCGATCGGCCAGGTATCGCCCGCGGCGCTGTTCCGCGATCGGGTGGCTCCGGCCGCGCGTCATTTCGCACCGCTGGCGGCGGCGGGGAGCGCGGCAGCCGCGCTCGCCCTGGCGGCGCTGATCGTGCTGACTGCGACCGACCGCAGGATTGCGCTCTGGTATGTTGCCGGAGCCCTTGCCGCCTTCGTCCTCTTCAGCATCGCCGGAGCCCTCGTCGTCGCGGCGGCGCGACTGCTGCCGCGACCGGGCCGCCCGCTCCTGCGCCTGGCTCTCGGCAATCTCCACCGGCCGGGGGCGCCGACCGCGCGGATCGTCCTTTCGCTCGGCATCGGTCTCAGCGTGATGAGCGCGCTGGCTCTCGTCGAAGGCAATCTCGGGATCGAGATTGAGAGCCGGCTCGCCGAGCGCGCGCCCGCCGACTTCTTCATCGATATCCAGCCCGACCAGCTCCCCGGGTTCGAGGAGATCGTGCGCGCCGCGCCGGGCGCCAGTTTCGAGCAGGTCCCGATGCTGCGCGGCCGCATCACCCGGCTCAACGGCACGCCAGTCGAAGCGGCGAAGGTCGCACCGGAGGCGCAATGGGCGCTGCGCAGCGATCGGGGGCTGACCTATTCGGCCACCCTACCGGAGGGGTCGCGCCTCGCCGCCGGCGCGTGGTGGCCGGCCGATTATCGCGGGCCCCCGCTGGTTTCATTCGATGCCGACCTCGCGCGCGGCATGGGGCTGGGGCTTGGCGACACGCTGACGGTCAACCTTCTCGGCCGCGACATCACCGCGCGGATCGCCAACCTGCGGCAGATCGATTGGGCCCGGCTCGGCATCAATTTTGTCCTCGTCTTCGCGCCAGGCACGCTCGAAGCGGCGCCGCAGACCCATCTTGCGGCCGTCTATGCGACGCCGGCCGCGGAGGAAGGGGTGGTGCGCCGGGTGACCGAGCGCTTTCCCAATGTCTCGGCGATCCCGGTGCGCGAGGCACTCGCCGCGGTGGCGCGCGTCGTCGCGACGATCGGCACGGCGATCCGCCTCGTTGCGCTGGTGACGCTGGCCTCCGGGATCCTGGTGCTCGGCGGCGCGGTCGCCGCCGGTCATCGCCGGCGCGTCTACGATGCGGTTGTGCTCAAGGTGTTGGGGGCGACGCGCGGAGCTCTCGGCCTTGCCTTCCTGATCGAGCACGGGCTCGTCGGCCTGTTGACCGCGCTCGTTGCCGCCGGGCTCGGCACGGTGGCCGCCCATGCGCTCGTCACCGGCCCCTTGAAGAGCGAGTGGGTATTCCTGCCCGCTCCGCTGCTGACGATTGCCGGGGTCGCCGTCCTCCTCACGCTGGCCATTGGGTTCGCCGGCACCTGGCGTGCGCTCGGCGCCAAGCCGGCCGCCTATTTGCGCAACGAATAGCGCGCCTGGCCACGCCCGTCGGACGAACACAGGGCGTCATTGAAAAGCCGGCGCCTTATGCCAATATCGAAACTCGAGGAATTAACCTCACTGCTCTCTTTGGAGGGGTCCTATGGCTTTGGGTTCGCAGCCCCGCTGGACGGTGCGGCCGGCGCTTGGTGCCCAGGTCGACATCGATGTCGGCCTGCGGGACTATATGCTCCGCATCTACAACTACATGGCCTCGGGCCTCGCGTTGACCGGCATCGTCGCCTATGTCTTCGCGCAATCGGGCATGTACCTCTCGCTCGCCCACACGCCGTTGATCTATCTGGTCATGCTGGCGCCGCTCGGCCTCGTCATGTGGCTGAGCTACGGCATCAACCGGATGCAGGCGAGTACAGCCCAGGCGCTGTTCTGGCTCTTTGCCGCGGTGATGGGCCTGTCGATGGCGTCGATCTTCCTCAGGTTCACCGGGACCAGCGTCGCGCGGGTGTTCTTCATCACCGCCGGCACCTTCGCGGCGATGAGCCTTTACGGCTACACGACGCGGCGCGACCTGACGCAGTGGGGCTCGTTCCTGTTCATGGGTCTGATCGGCATCATCATCGCCATGATCGTGAACATCTTTATCGCCTCTTCCGCGCTGCAGTTCGCGATCTCGGTCATCGGGGTCATCGTCTTCACCGGCCTCACCGCCTATGACACGCAGCAGATCAAGGACATGTATTTCGAGAGTGACGACGGCGAGATCGCCGGCAAGAAGGCGATCATGGGCGCGCTGCGCCTCTATCTCGACTTCATCAACCTGTTCATGATGCTGATGCAGCTGATGGGTACCCGGCGCGACTGACCGCGAACCAGGCACACCGACCCTCAAACGGCCGGGCCTCGCGCCCGGCCGTTTTGCGTTGTGTGGGGCTACGCCGCCAGCCCGGCCTTGAGCGCGGCGGCGCAGTCGGCAACCGCGCGGCGCGCCGTGCCGATCAGCCGGCCGTAGCGGATAAAGCCGTGGTCGATGCCCTGATAGATCGTCAGCTGGGCGGGCACGCCGGCCGTCTTCAACTTGGCGGCCAGCTTGTTGCTGTCGTCCTGCAACGGGTCGAGGCTGCCGACGATCAGGTGCGCCGGCGCAACTCCGGCAAGGCTGCCCTCGAGTGGAGCGGCACGCCAGTCGTGGTATTGTTCAGGTGCTGTGAGATAAGTCTGCCAGATCCACTTCATCCCGACCTGCGACAGGCCGGCGCCCTGGCCGAAGCGCTGCCATGACGGACTGTCGCAATCGGTCGAGAAGCAGCCATAGATCAGCAACTGGAAGCGCAGCGCCTTCTCGCCGGCGTCGCGCATCGCCAGTGCCGCGGCAAGCGCCAGGTTGGCTCCGGCGGAATCGCCGCCGAGCGCGAGCCGCGAGGGATCGATGCCGAACCCGGCGCCCTCGCGGGCGGCGAGCCGCGTCATCGCCACCATCTCCTCGAAGGCGACCGGGAACTTAGCTTCGGGCGACAATTTGTAGTCGACCGACAGCGCGGCAACTCCGCTCCGGCGCACGAGGTCGCGCAGGAAATGGTCCCAGCTCGCGATGCTGCCCTGCATGAAGCCGCCGCCATGCGCATAAACCAATAGCGGCGGGCGCTCCGCACCATCGGGCAGGTAGAGCCGGCAGGGCACCTGGCCATGGGGACCGGGCAGCGAAAGATCGCGCTCGCGTTCGAGCGGCACCGAGCCCTGGCCCAAAAAGGCGCCGATGCGGTCGGTCGCGGCGCGCACCTCGGCGAGCCCTGCCTTGGTGCGGTCGGGTGCGACGAGGCCCTTGCTCGCCAGCAATTGCCCGGCGGCAATCAGTTCCGGATCGATCCAGGGAGCGGCGTCGTTCATCGCATTTCTCCTTTTCCTCGATCGGAGCATATTAGCGGGGTTCCAGGCCGAGCGGTACGATTCGAGGAGCCGGCATGCGTAATCTCAGGGTAAACGGCGAGCGGCTGTGGGCCAGCCTGATGGAGCTGGCGCAGATCGGCGCGACAGAAAAGGGCGGGGTGTGCCGGCTCGCCGCCAGCGATCTCGACGGCCGGGCGCGCCGGCTTTTCATCGCGTGGTGCGAGGCTGCCGGCTGCATCGTCTCGGTCGACCATATCGGCAACATCTTCGCCCGCCGGCCCGGCCGCAATCCGGCGCTCGCCCCGGTCATGGCCGGCAGCCACCTCGACACCCAGCCCACCGGCGGCCGGTTCGACGGCGCCTACGGCGTGATGGCCGGGCTCGAGATCGTCCGCACCTTGAACGACCTCGGCTATGAAACCGAGGCGCCCATCGAGATCGTCGCCTGGACCAATGAGGAAGGCTCGCGATTTTCCCCGGCGATGGTCGGCTCTGGCGTCTTCGCCGGCGTCTTCGACCTCGCCTACGGCCTGGCGCGCCCCGACAATGTCAGCGGCGTCACGCTCGGCGCCGAACTGGAGCGCATCGGCTTTGCCGGGCCGGCGCCGGTTGGCGGGCGCGAGGTCGGCGCCTATTTCGAGGCGCATATCGAGCAGGGGCCGATCCTCGAAGCCGCCGGGCTGCCGGTCGGCATCGTCACCGGGGCACAGGGCCAGCGCTGGTACGAAGTGACCGTCACCGGCCAGGAGGCTCATGCTGGCCCAACGCCGATGCCGCGGCGCCGCGATGCCCTCGTAGGCGCCGCCCGAATGATCGACGCGGTCAACAAGATCGGCCACGCCCACGCGCCCCATGCCTGCGCCACCGTCGGCTTTGTCCAGGTCAGCCCCAACTCGCGCAACACGATCCCCGGCCGGGTGTTCTTCACCGTCGATTTCCGCCATCCGCAAGACGATGTGCTGAGCGCGATGGACCGCGAACTCCGCGCCGCCTGCGGCGCCGCCGCGGCGACGCAAACTCTCGATGTGGCGGTCGAAGAATTCTGGTACTTCCCGCCGACCCCGTTCGATCAGGGTCTGGTCGGGCGGGTGCGCGAGGCCGCGGCCGCGCAGGGCTACCAGCACCAGGACATCATATCGGGTGCCGGGCACGACGCGGTCTACATGGCGCGGGCCGCGCCCGCGGCGATGATCTTCGTCCCCTGCGTCGGCGGCATCAGCCACAACGAGATCGAGGCGGCCCTGCCCGAGGACCTCACCGCCGGCTGCAACGTTTTGCTCAACGTGGTCCTCGAAACCGCCGATGCGGGGGGTGAGCGCGGCCAGGGCTGAAGCTTGCTCGTCGTCGCGGCGATTTGCCGGTGGCTTATGAGCGCCCGGTTGACTACCTACCTGGCATGACCGAACTCGCCCTGAAACACGGGCTCTCCTTTGGCGACCTGTACGAGCGCGACGGCCTGATCCGGCTCGACCGCGCGTTTGTCGCGCATCTCGCGGCGGCCGAGGTGGCGCTGCACGACCGGCTGATGGCGGCGCGGGCCGCGCCCGACGGGCTCGATCGCAAGGCTGAAAGCGACCTCCTCGTCGATCTGGCGCCCCATCTCGAGGATTTCATCGGCGAGCTGTTCGGCATCGCGAGCGAAGTTTGCGCGCTCCAGGCGGCGCACGACAAGCTTGCGCCGCTCTCTTCGGTGAAGCGGCTGTTTGTCCAGCGCCGCGCCGTCAAGGAAGTGAAGGAGGCCGACGCCCTCCACCTCAACGGCCACAGGCTGGCACAGGAGCTGGAGACGCTGATCGGCGGCCCGCCAAAAGACAAGGCTGGCGATTTCGCGACGCGCGACGGGGTGCTCGCCTGGGAATTGCGCTATGCCGAAGCCGTCGCGCGCTGGCTCGACGACGAGGCCGCGCACCATCTGGCGCTCAGAATCGCGCTCGAATACGCCGCCTGGGCGACGCTGTCGCCTGACGGCCGCGCCCGGCACAAGCGCGGCCTCCTCTTTCGGGTGCCGCACCGGCTCGACATGCATCATCTGGTGCCGGTCGAGACGATCGAGCGCCATGGCGTCATGATGCTGCGCCGCCCCGAGGCAGAATGGCGGGCGCGCGACGGCTTCCAGCTGACCGATCCCGGCACCGACCTCGCCGGGGCTGAGGACGAGGCCAATTACTGCATCTGGTGCCACAACCAGCAGAAGGACAG
>DASYZD010000291.1:0-1709 GCA_035946655.1 Allostellaceae bacterium
GGCGAGCGCGTCGCCACCACCTCGAACCGCAATTTCGAGGGCCGCCAGGGCAAGAACGCCAAATCGCACCTGATGGGCCCGGCCATGGCCGCCGCCGCCGCGATCACCGGCAAGCTCAGCGACGTGCGGCAACTGGGCTAGGTGTGGAAGCTATGAAGGTTGTTCATCCGGGGTAGGACTGGGAAGCTGTGGTTGCGAGACCGATCAACTGCAGTCCCACGAGGTCCCGGATGAACGTTCACAAGAATGCGCGCCTGACGCCGCAAGGTCGACTCCTGATGGTTCGGCGGATTGACGAGCAAGGCTGGCGGGTTGCGGATGCCGCGGTGGCGGCGGGCCTGTCCGAGCGTCGGGCCTATGCGTGGCTGCAGCGGTATCGCGCGGGTGGCGAGATCGCGCTGCATGACAAGAGCTCGACGCCCGCGCGATACCGCGACCCGGGACCGAACCCCCGAGATACCGAGATCGAGCGGTTGCGCCGGCAGCGGATGACCGGCGACCGGATCGCCCGCCAGCTCGGCCTGCCGCGCTCGACCGTCGGGGCGGTGCTGCGCCGGCTGGGCCTGGGGCGGCTCGCGGCGCTCGACCCGCCGGCGCCGGTGGTGCGCTACCAGCGCCAGCGGCCGGGCGAGCTCTTGCACCTCGACACCACGAAGCTCGGCCGCATCGACGGCGTCGGCCACCGCATCACCGGGTACCGCGAGGGCGTCCACCGCAAGCGCGGCATCGGCTGGGAGGTGCTGCATGTCTGCATCGACGACGCCTCCAGGCTCGCCTACACCGAGCTGTTGCCCGACGAGAAGAAGGAAAGCGCCATCGCCTTCCTCGACCGCGCCCTCGCCTGGTTCGCCCGCCTCGGCGTCGGCGTCGAGCGGGTCATGACCGACAACGGCTCGGCCTATCGCAGCCACGCCTTCCGCGATCGCCTCGCCCAGGCCGGCATCAGGCACCTCCGCACCCGGCCCTATACGCCCAAGACCAACGGCAAGGCCGAGCGCTTCATCCAAACCAGCCTGCGCGAATGGGCCTATGCCCGCGCCTACCAATCCTCCGCCGAGCGAGGCCACGCCATGCCCCCCTGGATCGCCGACTACAACCACAGCCGACCCCATTCAGCCCTCGGCGGCAAACCACCGCTCAAAAAGCTGATCAACGTTCTTGGCTTCGACAACTAGGCGACCCGCAAAGGCGCACCCGCTCAGGGGAATTTTCCTGCCCGCTCGTGTATAAGCGGGTATGGGCTCGTGGACGCTCGACGACATACCTTGGCGGCATTTCGACCCGGCGCGGGTCGATCCCGAGATCGTACGCCTGGCGAAGGCGGCGAGCCTCGTCGAATACAATGGCGGCGCCTATGCGCATCATCTGTGCCGCGTCTTTGCCGACAGCCCGGATTTTCAGGCGACTGCGCGGCAGTGGGGCGCGGAGGAGGTGCAGCACGGCGCGGCGCTGGCGCGCTGGGCGGCGCTCGCCGATCCGGGCTTCGATTTCGCCGCCGCATTCGACCGGTTTCAAGCCGGCTTTCGGATTGATTTCGACAGCGCCAGGTCGCGCCGCGGCTCGCGCGCCGGCGAGATGGTGGCGCGCTGCGTCGTCGAGACCGGCACCAGCTCGTATTACACCGCGCTGCGCGAAGCGGCCGACGAGCCGGTGCTTCGCGAGATTTGCCGCCGCATCGCCGCCGATGAGCTGAGGCACTATCGGTTGTT
>DASYZD010000292.1:0-9364 GCA_035946655.1 Allostellaceae bacterium
GCCGGCCAAAGATGCCTTCGCAGATCAGCGTGTTGCCGTTGGCAAGACGCTGTGCCCCCGAGATGTAGGGGCTGAAAAAATCGAAAAGCGTCGGGTCCTGGTATTGCCAGACGATCTCGCTGGTTCGCGGATCAACTTCGATCACCCGCGAGAACGTCGCCGGGTGGTCGCGCCGATGGGTGCCGTTATCGAAAATGAGGATGTTGCCGTTGGGGAGCGGCCGCGGATCGTGCTGCTGCGCCAAAGGCGGGCTGCCGAGCTGCCAGATGATGTCGCCGGTGGTGCGCTCGATCATGATGACGGTCGAGATGTTGCGGAAGCTGACGAGGATGTTGCCCTCGGCGGTCTCGGCGACGGTGTTACCGTGGGTCCACTCGGCGCGATGGTCCTGCAGCGTCAGCGGATAGGCCTCGGGTTCCATATGCTCCCAGCTGCGCCATTCCCAAACGACCTCGCCCGCCGTCGTCACTTCGAGGAGATAGTCGGCGTAGATCCCCGCGGCGGCTTCGGTTCCGGGCAATCCGCCCTGGACGCGGCCCGCGATCGCCGCCGGCAGCGGGCGCAAGCAGAGCAGCATGACGTTGCCGTTCCGCAACTTTCTTGCGTCGTGATGGTGATCGGGGTGGCGCACCTCCCAAACGACTCGGCCCTGCCAATCGACTTCCATCGCGGCGCCGGCCTTGAACCGCGCCCAGGCTTCGAAGCGGTCGAGGTCGGTCATCAGCTTGCCGCCGTAAAACAAATGGCCGTTATCGAGGAGATACCCGTAGAGGCCGGGGCGGTGCGGCATCGTCCAGGTGTGCGTAGCCTTGCCCGCCATGTCGATCAGATAGACCGTGCCGTCGCCCGACATCGGCGCGAAGAGGGTGTAGCCGGGTTGCGCCAGCGCCGGATCATGGGCAAAGAGCCCGGTGCGGGCGCGGCGTATCTTCTGCTGGTCTACCGCGGTCATGGGTTTCAGCCGATCTCCGTGGGCGTCTCAGCGCAAGGGTACATCAAAAAGCCGACCGGCCCGCAATCCTGACGCGGCTCCTGATGGCGCTCGGCGACAGCGCCCTCTGGGGCAAGAGCGCGGTCGTCATCGCCTATGACGAAGGCGGCGGGTTCTGGGACCATGTCGCGCCGCCGACGCCCGACGCCTATGGCTGCGGCACTCGCATCCCGGCGATGTTGATCAGCCCGTGGGCGCGGCGCGGCTATATCGATCACCAGATTGCCGACACTACCTCGATCCTCGCGTTGATCGAGGCGCGGTTCGGCCTCTCGGCTCTGCAGAGCCGCGACGCGGCGGCTTATAATCTGCTCGACGGTCTGGATTTCCGCCAGACGCCGCGCCCGACCGCTTTTGCCTGAGCGCGGTGCGCGGGGTCTGACCCCACGGTGATTCTCGTTGACAGCATCGGTAAGCAACCACTAACGTAAGAGATAACTTACGAAATGGTGCTAGAAAACCAGAGGAGGACCATCGCATGTCTGATTTCATCGTCCACGGCATTCCCGGCAGCCCCTATGTCCGGGCCGCGCTCCTCGCGCTCGAGGAAAAGGGCGCCGACTACACGCTCGCGGCCATGAAGTTCGGCACCCTCAAACAAGAGCCGCATCTCGCGCGCCATCCGTTCGGCCGCATTCCGGCTTTCGAACACAACGGCTGGATGCTCTACGAGACCCAGGCGATCCTGCGCTATGTCGATGCGGTGATCCCGGGGCCGAGCCTGCAGCCCGCCGAACCGCGTGCGGCGGCGCGGATGGCCCAGCTGCTGGGCGTCACCGTCGGGTCTGTGATGCCGCAAGTTTCGGCGACGATCAGCTTCAATCGCCTCGTTGCGCCGCGCTTCGGGATGCCGGTCAACGAGGCGCGCATTAGTGAGGCTGTGCCGAACGCGCGCATCTGCATGGGCGAGATCGGCCGCCTGATGGACAGCCATCCCTGGCTCGCTGGCGAAACGCTCAGTCTCGCCGACCTCTTGCTGGCGCCGCATTTATCGATGTTCGCGCTGACCGGGGAAGGCAAGGTGATCCTCGAAGATCACCCGCGGCTGACCGAATGGCTCACGCGCATGGAAGCGCGGCCGAGCATGCGGGCGACCACCTGGGACGCGCTGACCGCGCGCTGGCCCGTAGCCGCGTGACCGGCTACTCCACCGTCACGCTCTTCGCCAGGTTGCGCGGCTGGTCGACGTCGGTGCCCTTCAAGACCGCGACGTGATAGGCGAGGAGCTGGATCGGGATCGCGTAGAGGAGCGGCGCCACGAACGGGGCGCAATGCGGGACCGCGATGCCAAAGGCGAGGCGCCCTTCGAGGCGCGCAACCCCCGCGGCGTCCGAGATCATCACGACCCGGCCGCCGCGCGCCATCGTCTCCTCGACATTCGACAAGGTCTTTTCGAAGAGGTCATCCGGCGGCGCCAGCACGATCACCGGGACAGCGTCGTCGATCAGGGCGATCGGTCCGTGCTTCATTTCGCCCGCGGCATAGCCTTCGGCGTGGATGTAGGAAATCTCCTTCAATTTGAGGGCGCCTTCGAGGGCCAGCGGGTAGGACGTGCCGCGCCCGAGATAGAGGACGTCGCGGGCCAGTGCGATCTCGGCGGCAATCTCCTGGATGCGCTCGTCATGGTGCAGCACCTCGCTAGCGCGCGAGGGGATCTCGGCGAGCTGGCCGGCGAGCATCGCCTCACCCGCGGCGTCGATCGTGCCGCGCGCCCGCGCCATCGCGACAGTGAACGCGGCCAAGACGGCGAGCTGGGTGGTGAAGGCCTTGGTCGAGGCGACGCCGATTTCCGGCCCGGCCAGGGTCGGCAACACGAGGTCGGCTTCGCGCGCGATCGTCGATTCCGGCTGGTTGACGATCGCGATGATCTTCTGGCCCTGAGAGCGGCAATAGCGCAGCGCCGCCAGCGTGTCGGCGGTCTCGCCCGATTGCGAGATGATCAGCGCGGCGCCGTCCCTCGGCATCGCCGGGGTGCGGTAGCGGAATTCGGACGCGATGTCGGCCTCAACGGGCACGCGGGCGATCTGCTCAAGCCAGTATTTCGCGATCATGCCGGCGTGATGCGCAGTGCCGCAGGCCAGGGTCGTTATCTTGGCGATATCGCCGAGGGCGAACGGCAGGTCCGTCAGGTGGATCGCACGGCTCACCGGGTTGATCAGCGCGTGCAAGGTGTCGCCGATTGCGGTGGGCTGCTCGAAGATCTCCTTCTGCATGAAATGGCGGTAGTTGCCTTTGCCGACCAGCGCGCCCGAGAGCGCGGTCTCGCGCACCTCGCGCGCGACTCGCTGGTTGTCGCGGTCGAAGATCGCCACGTCGTGCGAGGTCACGACGGCCCAATCGCCTTCCTCCAGATAGGTGAGGCGGCGGGTCAATGGCGCCAGCGCCAGCGCATCCGACCCGACGAACATCTCACCCTCGCCATAGCCGATCGCGAGCGGGCTGCCGCGGCGGGCACAGATCAACAGGTCGTGCTCGCCGGCGAAGAGGAAGACGAGGGCAAAGGCGCCTTCGAGCCGCTCCAGCGTGCGCGCCACGGCCTGTGCGGGCTTCAGTCCCTGGGCCAGGTGATGGGTCGCCAGAATCGCCACCGCCTCGGTATCGGTCTCGGTGTGGAAAGGGTAGCCGAGCCCGACGAGCTCCCGCTTCAGCGCCTGGAAATTCTCGATGATGCCGTTGTGGACGACGGCGACTCTGTCGGTCGCGATCGGGTGGGCGTTCTTCTCGGTCGGCTGACCGTGCGTCGCCCAGCGCGTATGGCCGATGCCGATCGTGCCCTGCACAGGCTCGCGCTCGAGCCGGTGGGCGAGGTTGCCGAGCTTGCCCTCGGCGCGGCGGCGCTCGATGCGGCCATCGATCAGAGTGGCGATGCCGGCAGAATCGTAGCCCCGGTATTCGAGGCGCCGCAGTCCCTCGATCAGCTCGCCCGCAACCGGCGTTTTGGCGATGATGCCGATGATGCCGCACATCAGTCGTTTTTCCCTCTCAGCCGCGCCCGCAGCACCGCGGCGCGCCCGGGCTTGTCGACCTGGCGAGCACGCGCAATCGTCAGCGCACCCTCCGGAACATCCGCGGTGACGACGCTGCCGGTCGCGACGTAGGCGCCATCGCCGACCGTAACCGGCGCGACCAGCGCGGTGTTTGAGCCAATAAAGACGCGCTCGCCGATGATCGTGCGCAATTTGCTGAAGCCGTCGTAATTGCAGGTGATCGTGCCGGCGCCGATATTGGTCCCGGCGCCGATGTCGCTGTCGCCGAGATAGGACAGGTGGCTGGCCTTGACGCCGGCGCCGAGCCGAGTTTCCTTGACCTCGACGAAATTGCCGACATGGACATCCGCTTCGAGTACCGCGCCGGGGCGCAGCCGGGCGAACGGACCGACGATCGCCCTCTCACCGATCGTCGCGCCTTCGAGATGCGAGAACGCGCGGATCCGGACATTGTCGGCAACCCGGACGCCGGGCCCGAAGACGACGTTCGGCTCGACGATGACATCGCGCCCGAGCCTCGTATCGACGGCGAGGAACACGGTCTCGGGCGCGATCAGCGTAGCGCCGGCCTCCATCGCGCGGCGCCGCAGCCGCTCCTGCATGATGGCTTCGACCAGGGCCAGCTCGGCGCGGGTGTTGACCCCCAGCAGCTCCTCGGCCGGCAATTCGGCGACCCGGCACGACAAGCCTTGCGCGCGGGCGACCGCGACGATGTCGGTCAGGTAAAACTCGCGCTTGGCATTGTCGTTCCCGATTCGGTCCACAAGATCGAAAGCGTAACGCGCGTCGAGCGCCATGATGCCGCCGTTGCACAACCCAATCGCCCGTTCCGCGGCGCTGGCATCCCTGGCTTCGACGATGCGCATCAGCACCGCATCGCCATCGAGCACGAGGCGGCCATAGGGTCCAGGATCAGCCGGGCGCATCCCGGCGACCGCGACCGCGACTTCGGGCGCGCGGCGCCGCGAATCGACGAGCGCGGCGATCGTCTCGGAGCGCAGGAGCGGGGTGTCGCCGTAGAGCACCAGGATGTCGGTTATGGCGCCGTCTTTGCCGCCCTGGGCCAGGTGGTCGGCGAGCGCGGGACGCGCCGCGCGCAGCGCGTCCCCGGTGCCGCGCGGCGCGGATTGTCTCACACAACGCGCCGGCGCGGCCGCCTCGGCCACTGCATCCATGCCGCGGCCGACGACGACGATCGTCGCGGCCGGATCGAGCGGCCGCAGCGCGTCGATCACATGACGGATCATCGGCGCTCCGGCGATCTCATGGAGGACCTTGGGACGCGCCGAGTTGAGGCGGGTGCCCTCACCGGCGGCGAGGATGATGGCGGCGAGGCGGGATCGGGTCATGACGAACGAAACGCGATCGTGGCGGCTAAAGTTCGCACGCAATCCGCCATCCTGCCAACACACAGATTGTTGCACATTATGATTGGCTTGGCGCAGAGTTGACGGCGATGGCGCATTTTCTGTTGGTATTCGATCTCGACGGCACGTTGGTCGACAGCGTCCCAGACTTAACCAATGCGCTTAATAAAGTGTTGCGCGAGCGCGGCTATGCCCCGTTGGTGCCGACGGAGGTGGCGCCGATGGTCGGGGACGGGGTACCGACGCTGGTCGCCCGCGCCTTTGCGGCGCGCGGCGGCGATGCTGCCGAGGCGGCCGCGGCGCTGGCGCGCTATACCCAGATCTATGAAAAGAACGCGACGGTGCTGACCCGCCCCTACCCTGGCGTGCGCGAAACCCTCGAGGAGTTGCGCGGGCGCGGCTATCGCACTGCGCTGTGCACCAACAAGCCGCAGCAGGCGACGCTCGCGGTATTGGACGGGCTCGACCTCGCGGCGCTGTTCGACGGGATCGCCGGCGGCGACCGCTACCCGGTCCGCAAGCCGAACCCCGGCCATCTGCTCGGGCTTATCGGCGAACTTGGGGGCAGCGCCGGGCGGGCGGTGATGGTCGGCGACAGCGAAAACGACGCGGCGGTCGCGCATGCCGCCCGGGTGCCGGTCATCATCATGCGCTACGGCTATGCGCGGGCCGCCCCGGAGACGCTCGGCGCCCGCGCGGTGCTCGACCATTTCGCCGCGCTGCCGGCGACCCTCGAACGGCTCGGGCTCACTCCATCAGCGTGAGATCGACGCCCTCTCCGTGCAGTTCGGCCAGATAACCCTCGACCACGCCGAGCTGCGTATCCATCTGCATCCGCACCGGAACCAGCAAATCGCCGGGTATCAGGCGGGCGTACCAGATCGTTCCTTGCCGAGCCCCCTCGTCCTTCTCGGCATCGGGGACATTGGGCCAGCTCCGGCGCGTCATATGGCAGGCGATGGCGTTGCCCGAGAAATGCTGGCCGCCGGCCGGCGACAGCACCTCCCGCCCGGCATCGGCGAATATGAGGTCGTAGGCGTGGCGACCGTCGAAGACGCGCACGGTCAGCGCGCAGCTGCCGGTGCGGGCGAGCTGGCGCTCAAGCCGAAGGTAGGCGGTCAGGTTGTCGACGGAACCGCGGGTCGCCGCGGCCGGCACCGGCTGCGGCAGGGCCGGCGTCGATCCCCCCTCGACCGTGCCATCGGGACGATAATCAAGACGACTGTGGCGTTCGGCGCCATTGCGGCGGCTGTCGTTGCGGAACTGCTCGGGCTGAGCCGAGCCGGTCACCAGCCGGCCGTGGACCTCGGCATGGGTCGTCAGATCGATAAACACGCTGGCCACGCCCTTGGTCGCGTAATCGGTGGTGATCGCATACCGGTCGCCCATTTCCTCGGTCCGATTTTGCAGCGTCAGAACTCTGACCCCGGCGAAGCCGAACACCTCGAACCGCGTTGCGACGCGCTGGTCGGCAAGCGCGGGCGGCGAAAACGCCGCGAGCGCGAGGAGCACCAGCCAAACGCCGCGCAGCACTGGCAGACCGACCGCAGAAATCATCGAACGATCGTCTCAAACCAAGCCGCTTCAGTCCAGCCCCCCGGCCAGCACCGCGCCTTGACAGCCGTTGGAGCGGCCTCCTAAATGCAGCGGGCCGGGTCACCGGGCGGGCGCGTAGCTCAGCGGGAGAGCACACCCTTCACACGGGTGGGGTCACAGGTTCAATCCCTGTCGCGCCCACCATCGTCGGCGCAAATCAGTCGGCATCAAGCCTTTCGAAGGAAGTCGGCACCACCTTGAGGGCGACACGCTGTGACGAAAAAGGCACCGCTCTGGATGATATTATTATTAGCGGCGATCGCTTTCGCGATCGTTGCTTGGTTTATCCCTGCGCCGATTCACTTTTGGCGAGATGATCAGCGGATAGTTATGGCGCTATCTATCGTAGGTGCCGCTGCATTTGTTCGCGCCGCACGAGGGCTTCCAAATTTTGCCCCAGGCCATGTAGATTCTAAAACAGCGAAACATATTGTAGACGAGGCAAATTTCACCTTTCGCCTAGTGCGTTATCTTATCCTAATTTGTTTTTTGAACATTTCATGGTTAATAATATTGTCAAATATTTATGCACCTTTGGAACAAGGTCGATCATCGACCTTTGCGAGCACCTTGGAGAGTGGACTCTCGTCAATAGAAGGAGCATTGGCGGGTATCGTGATATCTCTGACCTGGATGACGCTGCGAGGCGATCTCAGTCTGCTCAAGATTCAAGGCGACGTAGCGCTGAAGATCGCTGAGTGACAAGGCGGCCCCGGGGCTGCGGACTGCCAGCGGGCGGAGAATCCGCGCACCAACAGGCGCCCGCGGACTGCCACCGTCGGGGAAGCGAGCCCGGAACGCTGCGAAACGATTTGGATTCGGTCGCCTTAAGTCGCGGCTGTGGCTGCCGCGCTGTGATCGCAGTAAACTCATTCAAGTGTTCGAGGAGGACCCCATGCGCCGCGCCGTCATTGTTTCCACCGCACGCACGCCGATCGGCCGAGCCTACCGCGGCGCCTTCAACGATACCCAGCCGCAGGCCCTGGCCGGGCACGCCATCGCCGAGGCGGTCCGCCGTGCCGGCGTGGCGCCGGCCGAGATCGACGACGTCATCATCGGCGCCGCGATCCAGCAGGGTGCCCAGGGCTTCAACATCGCCCGCCAGAGCGCGTTGCGCGCCGGATTGCCCGACAGCGTGCCGGCGATGTCGATCGACCGGCAATGTTCGTCGGGTATGATGGCGATCGCCACCGCGGCGAAGGAGATCATCGACGACGGCATGACGATCGCGGTCGGCGGCGGCGTCGAATCGGTTTCGCTCGTGCAGAACGACAAGATGGTGCGCACCCGCGGCGACGACCCCGAGCTCGTCCGTCGCATCCCGGCCCTCTACATGACGATGATCGAGACTGCCGAGATCGTCGCCGAGCGCTATCACGTCTCGCGGGAGGCGCAGGACGAATACGCGCTGCGCTCGCAGCAGCGCACCGCGGCGGCGCAACAGGCCGGACGTTTCGACGACGAGATCGTCGCCCTCCCCTCGATCATGATCGCGACCGACCGCGCGACCGGCGAAACCTCGAACAAACCCGTGACGCTGGAGAAGGATGAAGGCAACCGCCCGGACACCAATCTCGATGGCCTGGCCAATCTGAAGCCGGTGTTCAAGGACGGGCAGCGCATCAAGGAAGGCCGCTTCATCACCGCCGGCAATGCCTCGCAACTGTCCGATGGGGCGTCGGCCTGTGTCCTCATGGAGGCGAGCGAGGCCGAGCGCCGCGGTCTCTCCCCGCTCGGCATCTATCGCGGGATTTCGGTCGCCGGCTGCGCGCCGGACGAGATGGGCATCGGCCCGGTCTTCGCCGTGCCGAAGCTCCTCAAGCAGCACGGGCTCACGATCGACGACATCGATTTGTGGGAATTAAACGAAGCCTTCGCCTGCCAGGTCGTCTATTGCCGCGACCGCCTGGGCATCCCGCACGACAAGCTCAACGTCAACGGCGGCGCGATCTCGATCGGCCACCCCTACGGCATGTCGGGCTCGCGGATGGTCGGCCACGCGCTGATCGAGGGGAAGCGGCGCTGCGCTAAGCTCGTCGTCTGCACGATGTGCATCGGCGGCGGTATGGGCGCCGCCGGCCTGTTCGAGGTGGCGTGAGCGCGGGGTAGTAATGATGGCCGAGCCGATCAATCTCGAGCTGCTGGCGCGGCATCTGCAGGCGATCCGGAGCGAACTGCGCGAGATCAAATACAACTCTGAGAACGACCGTCGGAATATCCGATCGCAATTTGACAACCTTGCCGCAACGCACGCCAGCCAGTTCGGCGACATCGAAGCGAGAATGGCAGCCCGCCTTGACAGTGTTGAAACGCTGCTGGGCGAGCGGTTTGGCCACCTGGACGAAAGGCTAGGCCGGCTGGAAGACCGCATGGAACATCTGATTTCACGGGTGGAACAGGCACTTAAGAAATGATAGACTAAA
>DASYZD010000293.1:0-3995 GCA_035946655.1 Allostellaceae bacterium
ACCCCGCCGGCGATGCGGCGCGGCGCCGCCGGCGACCCGTCGGCGGCGATCTCGGCCAGCCACAATTGGGTCGCCACCCAGGGCATGTTGGGGTGGTCCCAGGAGAGCCAGGCAAGCCTGCTTCCGTCCGGCGACATGCGCGGCGCGGCGTAGAAATCGTGTCCGGCGGCCAGCACCTGCCCCGGCGCGCACGCATCGACCGCGACGGCCACGAGCGTGTTCTCAACGCGCCCATCGGACCCATGCGCCTCGCGCACGCCGATCCAGCGCCGGCGCGCCGCATCGACCACCCCGTCGGCATAGCGCCAGCCGCCCCCCTCCGGGGTCAGCGCTTGCGGCGCCCGCCCGAGCGCCTGTCGATAGAGCCGCTGATCGGCAAAATTGCTGAAGAAGATGACGCCGTCCGCGACCGTCGCGGCGCCGCCGCCGTATTCATGGACGCGGGTGCGCGCGCTGAACGGTGCCGGGGTGATGTCTTCGCTGGTCCCGCCCGCGCCGCATCGCACGACGACGCTGCGCCCGCTCTCGCGCGGCCGTCCCTCGATCCAATAGATGTCACCGCCATCGATGAGGATGTCGCCCAGGCCGATCGTTTCGCCGACGATCAAATCCGAGGTGATCGGCGAGCGCCACGCGCCATAGGGCAGGGTCTCAGGTCCGGCCATGGCGCTCGGCTGTCCTCGGTTATCGCCGGTAGTCAACAATCGGACGCGGTGCGCGGCTCGCGCCGGTTTTTCAGGATCAGGCGATGGCCCGAGGCTTCGTCGAGGGGCTCGGTCGATTCGATTTCGATGCCGAACCCGGCGAGCCCGACATAGGTGCGCGAACGGGTGGCGTAGAGCCGGATCGAGGAAATATTGAGATCGCGCAGGATCTGGGCGCCGAGGCCAATTTCTTTCCATTCCCGGCTGCGCTCGAACTCGGACGCGGTGATGTTCTCCGAAATCGCGGTCGTCGGGACACCGGAGGCGCCGTCGCGCAGGTAGACCAAGACGCCGCACCCGGCTTTTCTGAACCGGCTCAGGGCCGCATGGATCGTCTTGGCGCCGCCGAACACGTCGCCCACCACATTGGCGCGGTGGAGGCGCGTCGGCACGTTGCGGCCATCGCCGATCTCGCCATAAACAAAGGCGTAATGGTGCACCTTGTCGAACGGGGTGACATAGGCATAGCCCTTGAACGCCCCGGCCTCGGTCTCGATCTCGAACTCGGCGATCCGGGTTACCAGCTTTTCACGCGCCTGGCGGTACTCGATCAGATTGGCGACCGAGATCCGCGTCAGCGCATGCTTCCTGGCAAAGGCGGCGATCTGGGGCCCGCGCATCACCGTGCCGTCGTCGTTGACCAGCTCGCAGATCGCCGCGACCGGCTCGATTTCGGCGAGGCGGCACAAATCGATCGCCGCCTCGGTATGGCCAGAGCGCATCAACACGCCGCCATCCTTGGCGATCAGCGGAAAGACGTGGCCGGGCCGGACGAAATCGGCGCGCCCGGTATTGCCGTTGGCCAGCGCCCGGATCGTCGCGGTGCGCTCCTCGGCGGAAATGCCGGTGGTGGTGCCGTGCCGGTAATCGACCGAGATCGTGAACGCGGTGCCGTGGATGGCGTCGCTGTCGGCGACCATCGGGGCGAGGTGCAGCCGGCGGGCGATCTCGCCGGTGATCGGCGCGCAGACGATCCCGGCGGTATGCCGGATGATGAAGGCGATCTTCTCCGGGGTCGCGTGCAACGCGGCGATGATCAAATCGCCCTCGTTTTCGCGATCGTCATCATCGGTGACGACGACAATCTCGCCGCGGCTGAAGGCGTCGATGGCTTCGCGGACGCTCGACTGGGGCAATTTCTCTATTCTCCGAAACCGTTGGCGGCGAGGAATTGCGGGTTTCCCTCGCGCAGCTTCATCATCGTCAACCGCCATAGTATGGCATGCGCGGCGCGCTGGCGCATGTCGCATCGTTCGAAGGCACCCTTGCGCAAGTCGGCGGCAAAGCGGGTGAGTGATGCGTCATCTGGATCGCCATAAAACTCGGCCAGCCGCTCAAGAATAGCGCGCGTTGGTGCGGGGCCGGCGAGCGCTTCGCGCTCGGCGATCGCGGTCGCGGTGGCGAGGAGGTGGAGCGCGCGCTGGTGCTCCCGCGGCACCAAGGGCGACAGCTCGTCGAGCAGCTGCTCGCGCCCGAGCGCCACGAGCGCGGCGCCGCTCGGGAGATCCCGCAGGCCCTCATGGACCGTGGGCGTCCCGCCCGCAAGCGGGCACGATGCCGGCGGTCCGTCCGGGTCGAGCAGCATCAATAGCTCCAGTTCGCTCTCGGTGGCGCGCCGCCCGATGATCGCGGTCGAGAGATCGCGCGCGCCGCCGACGCGGACCCGGTCGCTCTGCTGCAGCGCGATGACCGCCCAGCGGACATTCGCCAAGACCTCCCAGAAACGCACCCGGTCGGAGTCGAGGCGGCGGCTCGATGCGGCTTCGTAGGCCCGGTAAAACGGCGCGCGCGCGGCGATGCCGCCGGCTTCGCGGTCGAGCCGGGCAAAGCGCCAGCCCTTGCAGCAGAACCACCCGATATCCTCGTCCGGGTCGCCCCAGCCGGCAAATTCCCAATCGAGAATAGCGGTGAGATCGGTCCCGTCCAGCATGTAGTTGCCGGTGCGGAAGTCGCGGTGGCACAAGACCGGTGCGGCGGGGTCCGGCAGATGCGTTTCGAGCCAGCGCGCCGCCCATTCGATGACCGGCCGGGGCTGGGGATGGTTGTCGAGATAGGCCCGGAACGCGGCGATGTGCTGTTCGGGGCCGATTGACCGCAGAAACGCGAGATCGGAGCGCGGCGGCCGGACCCTTTGGATCCGCGCCAGCTCACTTGCCAGCCGCGCGGCGAGCGCCGGCAGTGCCGTTTCGAGCGCGGGATCGGCGGTGATCTGGCGCCCCTGCGCAGTGCCGGCGACCCGGCGCATCACGAAAAACGGCTTGCCGATCACCTCCGGGTCGGTGCTGCTCCAGAGCGGCTCCGGCACCGTTACCCCAGCCTCGAAGACCGCCTTCAGGACAGTGAATTCCTCGTCGCGCCCGAGGCTCGACGGGACCCCGGTCGATGCATCGGTGCGCAAGACGAGGTCGTGTTCGCCGTCGAATGGGCCACCGATGAATCGCGCCCGGAAGCCCCAGTTCTCCTGGATCGCGCCGCCCGCAAGCAGCGTCAGCTCGCCGATGCCGACATTCCGCGCGTCGCCCGCGTCCGCCAGGAAGCGGGCCAGTTCGATGCGGTCAAATGGCGGCAACGGCGTGGCCGCCATCGACCGAGATGACCGCGCCCGTCACATAGGCACTTGCCGGTGACGCCAGGAACAGGAGCGCCCCGTCAAGGTCGGGGGCCTGGGCGATGCGCTTCAGCGGAATGCGGTCGATCAAATTCTTGCCGGCCTGGGTCTGAAAGAACTCGCGGTTGAAGTCGGTCTCGACATAACCGGGCGCCAGCGCGTTGACGAGGATGCCGTGGCGCGCCAGCTCCATCGCCAAGACGTGCGTCAGGTGGATGAGGCCGGCCTTCGCCGTGCAATAGGCCGGCACGCGACCGATCGTCCGCAGCCCCAACACCGAAGCGATATTGATGATCCGCCCCGGGCGTTTCCGCTCGACGAGGTGGTGGGCGAAGTCGCGCGCCACCATCCAGGCGCCCTTCAGATTGGTGTCGACGACATAGTCCCAATCGTCTTCGGTGTGCTCGAAGAGCGGCTTCGAGACGACGACGCCGGCATTGTTGACGAGGATCGACAACGGCCCGAGCTGTGCTTCCGCGGCGGCGATGGCGGCGGCGATGCTGTCCCTTTTGGTGACGTCGCAGGCGAGCGCGAGACACTGCCCGCCGCGACCTTCGATCTCCTGCGCCAGTTCGGCGAGGCGGTCGGCGCGGCGGGCTGCCATCGCAACCTTGGCGCCGGCGAGCGCCAGGACCGCGGCGAAATGCCGCCCGATCCCGGAGGAGGCGCCGGTGACGAGCGCC
>DASYZD010000294.1:0-5837 GCA_035946655.1 Allostellaceae bacterium
GGTCATCGTCACCCGCAGCGACCCGGCCGCGGCGACCAACTGGCTCAGCATCGAATACATGGATGCGGTCAACAGCTACAACCCGCAGATCCTCCCCGTTTGGGACCAGGGCCTGATCGACCAGTACGGGCTGCGCTCCGAGCCGTCGATCCAGGCGCACGGCTTCACCAACCCGACGCCGGCGACGGTCTCGGCCGGGCTGCAGCTGCAGCGCAAAGCCTATATCCGCAATACTTATAAATGGAAGCTCGGCTGGCGCTATTCGCTCCTCGAGCCGATGGACATCGTCGCGTTGACTGATGCGACCCTGGGCCTCTCGGCGACAGCGGTGCGGATTACCCAGATCGACGAGGATGACAACGGCGAGTTGACGGTGACGGCCGAAGAGATGACCGGGGCCGCTACGGTGACAGTGCCGCAGCGGCAGACGACATCGGGCGCGCCACTCAATCTGCTGGTCGATCCGGGCAACACCAATTCGCCGATCCTCTTCGAGCCCCCGGCGGCGCTTTCGGGCGGGGCTCTGGAAGTCTGGCTGATTGCCTCGGGCGGCGCCGACACGGCGGCGACCAACGGGGCGACCACATCAGGCAGCATCCTTCATTTCGCCGGTCCGCTGCCGGCCGGGGTCATCGCCGGAAGCGTCGTCGAGGATCTGACGAACCCGGCGGCGATCGCGGCCGGCACCACCGTGCTGAGTGCGACCGCGACCTCGGTGACATTAAGCACCAACGTCACCGGCGGCGGCGTCGCCAGCGGTGCCACGATCGGTTTCTACAACGGCAATTGGGGCGGCTGCCAGGTTTGGGTGTCGAGCGACGGCAGCACCTATTCCTTGTTCGGCACGATCTACCGCGGGGCGCGCCAAGGGGTTCTGAGCGCGAGCCTGGCGAGCCACGCCGACCCCGACACCGTTGACACGCTGGCGGTCGACCTCACCCAAAGCCAGGGGAAATTGCTGTCCGGCACGATGGCCGACGCCGACAATTTGGTGACGCTGTGCTACTGCGATGGCGAACTGTTGAGCTATGAGACCGCAACCCTCAGCGCTGCCTACAGGTACAACCTGACCTATCTGCGGCGCGGCGCCTATGGCACGCCGATCGGCAGTCATTCGGCGGGATCGAACTTTGCGAGGTTCGGCCCCAACGACCCCTCGCTGTTTCGCTACAGCTATCCGTCGAGCTTCATCGGCCAGACGATCTTTGTGAAGCTGCCGTCGTTCAACACCTTTGGCCAGATGCTGCAGAGCCTGGCCGCAGTGACCGCTAGCACCTATACGTTGACCGGCGCCGGCGCGGTCTCGCCATCGAACGTGCCGATCCAGTTTCTCGGCGTCCCGCAAGCGACACAGCCAATCGTGCGCTACACCTTCGGCGAGGCGGTGTCGTTCGCCGCCAATTTCACGGGCAGCACCTGCACCGCCGGGACGGCGGCGACGCTCGACACAATTTTCGACATTGCGAAGAACGGCACCAACTTCGCGACCCTCGATTTCGCGGCCAGCGCGACAACGGGCACCTTTTCAGGCTCTGCGCACAGCTTCGCCAACGGCGATGTACTGACGATCACGCCGCGCCGTACGGACTCCTCGCTCGCCAATCTGTCGGGCGTTCTGGTCGGGACATCGGGGTAGTCGTTAATGCCGGAAAGAGGCGGCGGCGTGCAGCGCGCGCTCGGAAAGTTGTGCGAGGCCCTCGAAAACCAGACGCGCAGCATCGACCGGCTGGTCGAAAAATTCGATCAGCATGTCGCCAGCGATGAGCGGCGGCTTGGCGCTATCGAGCTCGTACTTGCCCGCCATGACGCCGTGCGCGAGGCCAGGGCTCGCCTCGCCGTCGGGTGGCGCCGGGTCGCCAACGGCCTGATGGGCCCCACCGTCGGCGGGATCATCGGCGCCGTAGTCACACACTTTTTTGCGTCGAAAATCCGCTGAACGCGGCGAACTCGCCTGCACACAAGACCGGAAACAATCATGACTGCCGACGAGCTTCCCGCCGTCACCTTCGACGGCGTCATCGACGTGTCGCACCATAACGGCGCGATCGACTGGCCGGCCGTCAACGGCGCCCTGATCGCGCTCGCCTTCATCAAGGCGACGCAGGGCGCCGGATTCGTCGATCCGGCCTTCGCGCGCAACCGGAGCGCGGCCCAGAGCGCTGGGGTCCTTGTCGTCCCCTATCATTTTCTCGACACGTCCGATCCCGCGCGGCAGGCCGATCACTTCCTCGCCGTCACGAACCTCGCAGCGGGACAGCCGGCGATGCTCGATTGGGAGACCGCCGCGACTGTCTCCGCTGTGGTCGCGATTGGCCGGAGGATCGCGACCCGCGCCGGGCGCGACCCGGTTTCCTATTACGGGTTCGCCCAGCTCTCGGCCGCCGATCCCGATCTGTCACGCTGGCCGCTGATGCTGCCGGAATATCCGCGCGGCGCCGCGCCCGGGCGCTATCTCGATCTGGTCCAGCACCCGCCGCGTCTGCCGCCCGCGCGGCCGAGCCAGCGGCCCTATGATTTTCATCAATACACTCCGGCCGGAAGGGTTCCCGGCATCGCGACGCCGGTCGACCGCTCGGTCTGGGTCGGGACTCTCGCCCAACTCAAGGCATGGTACGTGAGCGGCGCGCTGCCGCCCCGCTGACCTCTCCCTCTTGCTTCCTGTCCAAGCCGCCCGCGGGCGGCTTTTTGCTGCCCGAAAGGAAAGTTGCGATGAACACCCTCGCTTATCTCGGGGCGCGCATGAAGGAGGCCTCGAGCTGGGGCGGTTTCGCCGCCTTCGTCCTCGGCGTTCTCCATGTCAGCGCCAGCCCTGACCTGGTCAACGCTGCGCTTGGTGTGGTCGCCGCGATTGGCGGGCTGGTCTCGATCCTCGTGCCGGAAGGCGCCAGCACGCCGCCGCCGGCCGGCGGCTGAGTTCCGCCGCGCTCTGTACTCCCGCCCCCTCACCGAAAGAGGAAACACCGATGACCACAATTCGCGTCCGCGCTCTCGCGGCGCTTCTGGCGCTTCCCTTGGGCCTTTGCGCCTGCCAGGCCTTGCAGAATGTACAAACCGTCGCCGACGCGCAGACCGCGCTCGGCAAGACCGCGGCGGCGGTGACCGCCATCGGCGACGCCAACGCCCCCAACCTCACAAAGGCGCAGGCCGCCGCGTGCGCCGGCCAGGCCCTCGCCAACGCCCTCACCGACATGCTGAACAGCACCGGGCACCAGGGCGATGCGACCAACGCCGCGAAACTGTCGAGCGCGCTCGGCTACGCCTGCACCTGGACGCTGCCGCCGGCATGATGCGCGGGTTCACCGTGACCGCGCTCGTCGCCACCGTGCCGGCGCTCGCCGCGTGCGGCGGCGTCCCGGCCGCAGTGCTCGGCGGGCTCGGCGCCGCCGGCTCGCTCTATTCGGCGATCGACAAGATCACGCAAGCGACCAACCCCTATGTCGCCAAGGCCTGTGCCGAATACGAAACGGGCAAGGCGGCCGCCGACGCAACGCTCGCCGCCGGCGTGGTGGCGAGCCCGGTCGCCGGCAAAGTGACCTCGATCGAGAGCTTTGGCGACTCCGCCTGCGCCACCCCACCCTCCGACGACCCGCTATCGACCGCCATCTGGCTCGGCCAACTCGCCGGCCAGCTCACCACGCTAACCGCCCCGCCCGTATAACAGTTAGCCCGACCAGCCGGGCGCTTTCGGCCCACAGTCTCTCGCCCAATTCGTCGTCGAGCGCGGTTCTGTCGGGCTCGGCCACCCGCCGCCCGATCACGTAGGCGCCGTGGAAGGGCATCGGATCGGGGGTCGTGGCGAGGAAGAGCGAGGTCGCCGCGCCCTTTTCCGGGGTGACGAGGAACGGTTTGACGAGGCGCCAGCCGAAGCCGGCGAGGCGTCCGGCGTGGTCGCCGATCGCGGTCGCGACCACCCCGGGGTGGAGGCACGACGCGATTACGCCGCTGCCGTCGAGCCGCCGGGCGAGGGCGCGGGTGAACAGGATGTTGCACAGCTTGGAGCGGCCATAGGCCTTCAGCGGGCTCCAATCCTCGCGCCCGGTGAGCGTTGCGGGATCGATCCTGGCGCCGCGATGAGCCTGCGAGGCCACCGTGACGATGCGTGCCGGCGCCGAGGCGCGCAGGCGGTCGAGCAGGAGGTTGGTCAACAGGAACGGCGCGAGGTGGTTGACCGCGACCGTCAATTCGTAGCCGTCCGCGGAGAGCCGAAACCGCGGCGTAATCAGCCCGGCATTGTTGACAAGAACATCGAGCCGGTCGTGTGTCGCGAGGACCCGCTCGGCGAGGCCGCGCACCGCGGCAAGGCTGGCGAAATCGGCGAGCGCCGGCTCGATTTGCGTAGCGCCCGAGCGCTCGGCCACCGTTCGCCGCGCTCGCTCCATGCGCGCCGGGTCGCGCCCGGCCATGATGACATGAAACCCCGCGTGGGCGAGGCCGAGGGCGGTGTAGAGCCCGATCCCGGCGCTGGCGCCGGTGACCAGCGCAACCCGCTCAGACCCGGTCGTTGGCCCCGCCATCGGCCCGGCTCAGCTCAAAGGCTGTCGAACCCGTAGGACCAGCGCCGGCAGATCTGATGCGCGATCGCCATCGGCCCGGGCACCGAAACCTGGGTCGGGTCGTCGGGACCGGTCGCCGCGCGCGCGACCATGGCGCGGATCTCCTCGCGCTCGAACCAGCGCGCCTCGGCCAGCTCCTCGGGATCGACGGTGATCTCCTCGGTCAGCGCCTCGCACAAAAATCCCATCATCAAGCTGGAGGGAAACGGCCAGGGCTGGCAGGCGAGATAGCGCACCCGGCCGACCCGCACTCCCGATTCCTCGTGAACCTCCCGGCGCACGCACTCTTCCAGCGTCTCGCCCGGCTCCATGAACCCGGCCAGACACGAAAAGCGGCTACCCGGGCGGCGGCGATTGCGGCCGAGGAGGGCGCGCTCGCCCCTGATCGCCAGCATGATCGTGACCGGGTCGGATCGGGGGTAGTGCGACGCCTTGCATTCCGGGCAGCGGCGCACCCACCCGGCTGATGTGACCCGGGTCGGCGAGCCGCACTGGGCGCAAAACCGGTGGCGCGCGTGCCAATCGACGAGCGAGCGCGCTTCCGCCAGGATCGCGGCCTCGCCCGCCGGCAGGTGCGGTGCCAGGGTGCGGGCGTCGATCGGCTCGCAGTCCCGCACCAGCGCACGATCGGCGCCGCTGGCATCGACCGCAAAGTACGGGCGACCCTCGCCGAGGCCGAGAAAGACCAGCGTCGCGCCGTGCTCGATCAGATCGCGCCACCGCGCGACCGGCTGCCAATCGAGTACCGTTGGCTCGGTACCGTGGGTCAGCGGCCGCAATTCGCACAGCGGCAGGATCTGGGCCCTCGGGTCATCGAAAAGCGAGCGGACCCATTCGCTGTCGCGGCGGCGCTCGCTGGCGCGGTCGAGCGGGTTGCCGGCAAAGCAGTAGATTTCTTCCATCTATCTCTTCTCAGTCTTCTCGGCGGCGTATTCGGCTTTCGAGCGGGTCAGCTTCTCCGGATGGACGATGGTCTTGTTGACCGCATTGCGCGCGGCACCGAGGTTGGGAAACTCGCTATCGACCCCGTCGCGTTGCACCACATAAAGGGCCGACACCGGCTTGCGGCTCACCTGGTCGGCGGTGGTGCGCTTGACGATCGTCCAATGCACGCGGCGCTCGCCGGCCTCCTCCTCGACATCGTCGAAACCGCGATCGACCACCGAATCGAACGAATAGAGCTGGCGTTCGACCCGGCGCGGCGGTCCGTCGCGCCCCCGTCCCGGCGCCCGATCGCGCCGCCCATCGCCGCGCGCCGCGCGTTGCTCACTGCGCGGCCGGTCA
>DASYZD010000295.1:0-4974 GCA_035946655.1 Allostellaceae bacterium
CGCACGGTCGCGAGCGAGGCATCGAAAAACCCGCGCTCAAAGCCGAGCTGCACCAGCATCAAGAGGACGGCAAACCCGATCCCGGCGCTCGAACGGACGAGGCGCGCCCTGCTGGCGAGGAGATTGCGCAGGGCGAGCGGCACAAACCGCGTATCGAAACGGGGCCTTGTCGGCGCCGTGGTCACCGGCTGCCCCCTCAGAAGATCTCGGCGGGGTCGGCCCGCCGCAACGCGCCCAAGGACAGAAACGCCGAGGCCGTCGCCATCGCCAGGGTGATCCCGAACACCGCGCCCAGCTGCGGCACGCTGAGCTGGAGCGGCAGCAGGGTCTCCTCGCGCACCAGCGCATAGATCGCCAGCGCCGCGCCGAGCGCGGGGAGGAAGGCGACCATCATGATCAGCAATGCCTCGAGGAGGACGACCGCATCGAGATAGCGATTGCTGTAGCCGATCGCCTTCAAGGTGGCGAATTGCGGCAGCTGCCGGGTGATCTGGGTGGCCAGCGTCTGGTAGAGCACCATGATCCCGACGACGAACGACACCACCAGCCCCGACCCGAAGATCAGCCCCGTAGCGGTGCGGACCGTCCAGTAGGCGACCTCGTGGGCGACCAGCTCGGCGCGGGTAAAGACCCGGGTATCGGCCGGCAGCACGGCGCGCAACGCGCGTGCAGCCCGGTCGGGATCGGCGTCGGGACGCAGCGTGACGAGGCCCAAATTCACCGAATCCGGCGGCCGGCCGGGAAACAGCCGGAAGAAATTGGCCTCGCTCGCGACTGCGACGCCGAGCCCGAGAAACCCGGTGCCGAGCGTGTATTGCCCGCCGATCGTCGTGCGCCGCCCGGCGATCTCGACGACGCGGCCGGGCTGCAGCGAGCCGTAAAGCGACCGGGTCGCGCTGTCGACGAGGACGGTGTCGGCGCGTTCGAGCACCGCTTGCTGGCGCTCGATTTCGGGCACCGCAAAGATCCTGGCGCGTGGGTCAAACCCCATCACCGTGAGGTCGAGCCGCAGGCCGCCCGCCGGCTCCTGCCACTTGCCGGCGCCGAGATAAAGGGCGCTCGCCTGCGCCACCTCGGGAATTGTCTGTGCCAGCGCCAGCCGGCCGCGCGGAAACTGCCCGGATTGCGACTGGAAGAGGTATTTGCTCGACGCGACCAGGAGATCGAAACGGAGATGGTCATAGATCAGCATGCCGCCTTGCGGCACCGCCACGAAAAACCCGAGCTCGACAAAAATTAAGAGGATCGCGACAAAGACGCCGCCGGCGGCGAGCGCGGTGCGCCCTTTGTGGTCGGCGAGGATGCGCCACGCGAGATGGAGCGGCACGTCAACCGGGCGGACTGGGCGTCACTCTGCGGCGCCCGCGACCGGCGAGGCGTGCGCGCGCATCAGCGCGATCATCTCCTCGGTCGAGCGCACGTCGGCGAACATCACCATCATGATGCCGAGCGTCGCATTGTGCTCCTCGTCGGTGTCGCAGGCATTCGCATCCGAGATAAAGAATACCTTGTAATTCAGCATCATCGCGTCGCGTGCGGTCGATTCGCAGCAGATGTTGGTGGCGGTGCCGACGATGATCACGGTGTCGATGCCGCGCCCGCGCAAGATCGCGTCGAGGTCGGACGCGCCCTGGATAAAGGCGCTGAACCGGGTCTTGCGCACCGTGAGATCGCCCGGCCGCACCTCGAGCGTCGGGTAGAGCGCGTGCCCGAAATCCCCCGGGGTGAACGCCTGGCGCACCCGCGCTCCCCAGTCGGCAGTGGCGAAACTGCCGCGCCGGTTCGACCAGGATGCATCGCTCTCTGGCGTCACGGTGTTCTGGATCCACACCACGGTGCCGCCGGTGGCCCGGGTCGCGGCGGCGAGACGGTTGACGTTGGGCACGATGTCGCGCGCCGGCGCGATCTCGACCGGCTGGCCCGGTGCCATGAACCCGTTCTGCAGATCGACGACGACGAGCGCGGTCTTTGCCGGCTCGATCCCGTCAAACGCGTTGATCCGGCCGCGGCGCTTCAGCGCCCGCTCGATGAAGTAGGCGGGAATCGCGATCTTGTGCATGAGCCTCACCCCCCGTTCGGTCTGATCGATGCCTGGCCGCGCAATGGCCTGAAGAATTCCCGCACCTCGTGCGCCAGCGCCTCGGGCTCTTCCATCGCGGCGAAGTGGCCGCCACGCGGCATCGGGGTCCAGCGGCGGATGTCGGTGTAGGTGCGCGCCGCCAATCCTCGCGGCGCCCGCAGGATCTCGCGCGGGAACGCGGCATAGCCGGTCGGCACGTCGATGGTCCGGCCGGTCGGGATCGGCCACGGCCGGTGCAGGCGCGCGTAATACGGAAAGAACGACGAGCCGATCGCGCCGGTGAACCAATAAAAGCTGATGTTCGCAAGCAGCTGGTCCTTTGTGAACGCCGACTCGACGTCGCCGCCGCAATCGGACCAGGCGCGGAATTTCTCGACGATCCATGCGGCGAGGCCGACCGGCGAATCGGTCAACCCGAAGGCGAGGGTCTGCGGCCGGGTTCCCTGGATCCACTGGTACCCGGTCTCTTCCTTGAGCCACAACGCGACTTCCTCGTAATAGCTTTCCTCCTTGGGGGAGGGCTCCGCGGAGGCATCGCGCTCGCGGCGGACCGCCAGCAGGTTGACGTGTATCCCCAAGAGCTTGTCGGGGTGGGCATGGCCGAGGCGCGAGGCGGTAATTGCGCCCCAGTCTCCGCCTTGCACAGCGAATTTCGGGTACCCGAGCCGGTCATGCATCAGCGCGGCGACGCAATCGGCAATCTCCTCGATGCCGAACCGCGGTTGCCCCGGCTTGAACGACAAGCCATACCCGGGGAGCGAGGGCGCGACGACAGTGAAGGCGTCCGCGGCATCGCCGCCAAAACGCGCCGGATCGGTCAGCCGTGGGATGATCTCGAGGAACTCGAAAACCGAGCCCGGCCACCCGTGCAAGAGCAGCAGCGGACAGGGCGCCGGCCCCTGCCCCGGCACATGCAGAAAATGCAGGTCGATGCCGTCCAGCTCGGTTTTGTATTGCGGGAAGGCATTGAGGCGCGTCTCCTGCGCGCGCCAATCGAAAGCGCCGGCCCAGTACGTCGCCAGCTGCCGCATGTATTCGAGGTCGGTCCCGTAGGTCCACGGCGCGCCAGGCGCCTGGTCGGGAAAGCGGGTGCGCGCCAGGCGCTCGCGCAAATCGATGATCTCCGGCTCGGGGATGTGCAGCGTTGTCGGCGTGACCGGTGCTGGCATTGCCTCTCTCCTCGGCCCGAGACCCGCTGATCGTGGGAGACCCTTAAGCGGGGCGCAAGCCGAAACGTCACGCCGGGATGGGCGCTGCCGCATCGAGGAGCCCGGCGGCGCGCAAATCCTGCCACAACGCCGCCGGTATCGGGTGCGCCAGGAGGCCGAGATTGGTGTGGAACTCGCGCGCATTGCGCGGGCCTGGGATGATTGCGGCGACCGCGGGATGGGCGAGCGGGAACTGCAGTGCCGCCGCCGCCAGCGGCACCCCGTGCCGCTCGCAAACCGCTCGTAGCGCGTTCGCCCGGGCGAGGATCTCGGGGGGCGCGGTCCGGTAGTTCCAGGTGTCGCGGCCGGCGAGGAGCCCGGAATTTAAGGGGCCCCCGACCACGATCGAGGTGCCCGCCGCGAGGCATTTCGGCAGGAGATCGTCGAGCGGCCCCTGTTCAAGAAGGGTGTAGCGCCCGGCCAACAGAAATGCGTCCCACTCGCCCCATTCGAGCGCCTCGAGCAGCACTTCCTTCTCGTTGACCCCGATGCCGATCGCCTTGACCGCCCCGGAGCGGCGCAATTCCTCCAGCGCCCGGTAGCCGCTGTCGCGCAGCGTGCGCATCAGCCCCGGATGCGCGTCGCCATGCTGGTAGGTACCGATGTCGTGCACATAAAGGATATCGATCCGCCCGAGGCCGAGCCGCTGCAGGCTGTCCTCGACCGAGCGCATGATGCCGTCATGCGAATAATCGTAGAGCGGGTCGAACGGCATCACGTGGTGCGGCGCGCCGCCGTCGGGCGCCCCGGCGCGCGGCCGCAGGAGCCTCCCGACCTTGGTCGAGAGCACCCACTCGTCGCGGTTCTCGGCGCGCAGCGCGTCGCCGACGGCGCGCTCGGCCTGGCCGAAGCCGTAATAGGGTGCGGTGTCGACATAGCGCACGCCCGCATCCCACGCGGCACGGACGATCGCCTCGGCCTCGGCGCGGGTCACCGCGATGCGGGTGCCGCCGAGGGTGGCGCAACCGAGACCGAGCGTGGTGACCTCGAGCGAGGTTCGCCCGATCCGGCGCCTGGGAAATTCCGCCATCCGCTTTCCCCCTCAGTTGCCGCTCGGGCTGTAGGCGGGCGCGCCCTGCCGCACGAGCGAGCCCCGCCGCAGCACCAATGAACCGATGATCGCAATATGCACAAGGTTGAGCATGATCCCGGTGACAAAGGCGGCGGCATAGAACCCGGCATAATCATAGATCGCGCCGGCGAGCCAGCCGCCCGCCGCCATCCCCGAGCCGCTGAACAAGAGGAGGGTCGGGATCCGCCACGCGGCTTCGGCAGCGGGAAAGAGATCGCGGATCGCCACGACGTAGGCCGGCACGATGCCGCTGAACCCCAAGCCGAAGATCGCCGCGACGGCGAAGAGGCCCGCCTCGTCCTGGGTCAACAGGAACCCGGTCATCGCCGTCACCTGGCACACCGATCCGGCGAGCACCGTGCGCAAGCCGCCGATGCGGTCGGCGACCGCGCCCCAGAATTGCCGGCTGATAAACGCGCAGCCGAGGAGAAGCGACAGCATCGCCGCGCCGTGCGCGCCCGGGATCCCGAGATCGCTGCAAAACGCCACCAGGTGGCCCTGCGGCATCGCCATCGGCACGCAGCACAAAAACCCGGCAATGCAGAGGAGGATCTGCACCGTGCGCGGCCGCAGCCCCAAGACCTTCATCCCGCGCACCGGCCCGGCCACCCCTC